>CACYDD010000204.1 GCA_902773065.1 uncultured Ruminococcus sp.
CCAGCCTACCATATACTGCTCATTGTCAATAGCTTTCGCGGCATAAACGCAAATTACTTACCCACACATTCTATGGATGCCTCAAAATATGTTCGTGAATGACGATATATCATTCACGAACATTTTTGTTTCATCAGTCTGTTCTGAGTGCTTTTACAGGGTCTTGCTTTGCTGCTTTCTTTGCAGGGATCAGTCCGCCGATAAGGGTAAGAACGATACTGAGTGCGATCAGGATCACTGCGCTGACAGGAGGCAGTGCTGCACTGACATCATTTGTTCCCGCAAGAGAATGGATCACTGCATTTCCGGGGAGAAGGATCAGCAGGGTAAGTCCGATACCGATCAGTCCCGAACACAAGCCGATAATAAATGTTTCGGCATTGAATACCTGAGAAATATTTTTCTTGGAAGCACCAATGGCACGAAGAATACCGATTTCCTTTGTTCTTTCCAGAACCGAAATATAGGTGATAATGCCGATCATGATGGAAGAAACGATCAGTGATACTGTGACAAAGGCGATCAGCACATAGGAAATGACATTAACGATGGTTGTTACCGAAGACATCAGCAGTCCGACATAATCGGTATAGGTGATCTTATCATTTTCCTCAGCCTTTTTGTTGTATTCTTCAATGCAGTTTGAAATATTATCCTTGTTTTCAAAACTGTCTGCATAGATCGCAATAGAAGAAGGGGCATCAAGGCTTACCACACCGAAAGCCACTAAATTATCTTCATAATCACCGGGAGAAATATAATTGTCATACATCGTCAGCAGAATCTTATCCTGAGCAGTTTTCAGATACATATCCATCTGAGCAGCCAGTTGTTCTTCGTTCATTTTGGAAAGCTGTTCCGCTATCTGGGAATTCTGTGCAGAAGCTGCATTCATAAAGGTTTTGATCATTTTTGCCTTTTCGCTGACACCCATTTCTTCAAAATATTTTCTGACATCAGCGATTTTTTCTTCATCATTTTTCGGGTCAAAGCTCATACCGTTGATGACATTTTTTGTATCGTCGGCCTTTTGTGCCTTTACAACATCACTGTTTTCGGCATAATCGATCAGATAATCGGTCAGTGCCTTTGTATAGCCAAGAGAAGTTGTGATCAGTCTGGTATCGTTCTCTTCCTTTGGTCTGATCACACCTGTAATTTTCAGCTTAATTGCCTTTTCCTTTACAAGCTCTGCAATTTCTTCATCATCTTCCGCCTTCACATAAAGACCGTTTTCGTTTTTGACATATCTGTCGCAGGCAGGGAGAACATAAATTTCTGTTTTGCAGAAATCCTCATAGCTCCATTTTTCAGTGTTGATTTCTACCTTTTCTCCGTTGCCGATTTTTTTCATGATATCTTTATAATCGTCAGAGGGGAGAAGTCCCATTTCATAGATGGTTGTAATAGCAACCTCGTTGTCCTTGTCAAGTACAAGAACGATTTCGTCATAGTTTTCGGGATATTTACCGTATACCACATCATAGTTTTCGGTAATGGCAGGACTTACGGATTGTTTTCCTGAACCGGGCAGCAGCTGTGATAGATTATTATTGTTCATTCTGGAAGACATCATGGACATACTGCTCATGCTGTTTGTTCCGCCCGACGAATTCATACCGAAAGAAGCAGCCATTTCTTCATTCAGACCGCTGCCGTCCATATTGACCAGCTTATTGTCAGTGTCAAAGCTGTAAGCATCAAATTTTGTATCATAGCTGTAAACGATACCGTTTTCACCTACATAGTCATGAATTTCGCTTTTGGAATTATCGAGATATTTCTTGAATTTTGTCAGGTTGTTTTTGGTAATGCTGGAAGTAAAATCTGAAAAACTCTGAAGCTTTGTTCCGTCTGAATAAACAGCATCCTTTTTGTGGTCAACTTCTTTATCGCTTTCGCCCAAGGCTGTTTCCATCAGACTGCTCAGGTCAATGCTCTGTGCATCTATCGTGATCGGATAAGAAGCCATGGCATCACGCTGTATATCATTGATGTAGGTATTAACGCCGTTTGAGATGGAGAGGATCAGGGCAATTCCGATAATACCGATCGAGCCTGCAAAAGAGGTAAGAAGTGTTCGTCCCTTTTTGGTTCTGAGGTTATTGAAGCTGAGCGCAAGAGAAGTCAGAAACGACATGGAAGTTTTGCCTATTTTTTTATGCTCTGGTTCTTTTTCTTTTTCGTCAGGTTCAAGCGAATTGCTGTCGGAGATAATTTTACCATCTTTGAGCTTTACGATTCGTGTCGCATATTCCTCGGCAAGCTCGGGATTATGTGTTACCATGATCACAAGTCTGTCTTTTGCGACTTCTTTCAGCATATCCATGACCTGAACGCTTGTTTCACTGTCAAGTGCACCTGTCGGCTCATCGGCAAGAAGAATATCGGGGTTGTTGACAAGTGCTCTTGCGATCGCAACACGCTGCATCTGACCTCCTGAAAGCTGGTTAGGGCGTTTATGTATATGTTCTCCCAGACCAACCTTTTCAAGGGCTTCTTTGGCACGTTGTTTTCGTTCTGATTTTGAAATGCCCGAAATGGTCAGTGCAAGCTCCACATTAGAAAGGATATTCTGGTGCGGAATGAGGTTATAACTCTGAAACACAAAACCGATGGTATGGTTTCTGTAAGCGTCCCAGTCCCTGTCCTTGTATTTCTTGGTAGAAATACCGTTGATGATCAGGTCGCCGCTGTCATAGCGGTCAAGACCGCCGACAATATTCAGCAGTGTTGTTTTACCTGAGCCGCTCGGACCGAGAATCGCAACAAATTCGTTGTCCCTGAAATTAAGGCTGACATCATCCAGTGCTGTCTGTGTCAGTTCGCCTGTAATATACTGTTTTTTAATCTGTTTGACCTGTAGCATAGCTTTTCTCCTTTTTTCCTTTTATCAATACTGTACATAAGAAGTGTATACAATTTTATGTGATTTGTCAATAATCAAATTTACCTCCGGCGAGCCGCCGGTCCCAATTCGCGTAGTCGCTACCCTTCGGTCGCTCTGAATAAAGAACGATTAGTTTATCGCCGCGTTTTCGAGTTGATACGCCAACTATAATTTTACACTCAGGCGGTAAATTCAATCATCAATTCTGAAATATTTTATTACTTCCTTAAATTTATCCTGACAGGATAAACAAGTGTCTGTCAGATATCCGTTTTCTTTTCCCCAGTTGGCAATTCCTTTATAATAGTAATATTTTACATCATCGGTAATGATAAACGGAACAATGTCATTGGCAAGACATTCTTTCAGCAAAATCAGTCTGCCGACCCTGCCGTTGCCGTCCTGAAACGGATGGATCCGCTCAAAACTGACATGAAAATCCAGAATTTCTTCAAAGGTATGCTGTTCTTTTGCGCAGTAAGCCGAAATCAGCTTTTCCATTTTGTCTGGTGTTTCTTCGGGAGAAGCAGGAATGATTGTTCCCACTTCATTTGGCAGTTTTTTATATTCTCCTACAGCAAACCATTCTTCACGGCTGTCAGAGGTATTATTTTTGAGGAGCGCATGAAGCTGTTTGAGTAATTGATGGGTGATAGGCTTGTGAATATGATCTATAATATAGTCAATGCATTGAAAATGATTGATCGTTTCTGTAATATCATCTATATTAATGACTTTGTTTTCTATTCCGATGGTGTTTGTTTCAAAGATATATCGGGTCTCATCATGCGTCAGTTTGCTGCCTTCCATATGATTGGAATTATAGGTCATATCAATTTGTATTTTGTGATAAATACCGCTCGATTTTTTATGCTGTTTTTCATATTTCAAAACATCGATAAGTTTTCTTCGGGCAGCTTCGACTATCAGACAATTTTTGTCGATAAAATATTCTTTTACATCAATCAGCGACGGCAATATGCTGTTTGTCAGTTTACTGATTTCGTCTGTCGGTTGTACCAGATCAGGCACCATGATGACAAATGCTCCCGAGGCACTGGCAGCTTTGACTCCGTTAAAACTGTCTTCAATAATCATGCAGTCCTTTGCTGCAAATCCAAGAAGGTCGGCCGCATGAAGAAAAATATCGGGTTCGGGCTTGCTTTTTGTTACCATATCGCCGCCTACAATTACATCAAAATACTGTATCAGATCAGCCGCTGTCAGCTCGTTGTGTACCTTTTCGTATTTTGTAGAAGAAGCCAGTGCGACAGGAACATTTTTATTTTTGAGAAATACAAGCAGCTCCCTTGCACCTTTCTTGACAGGCAGAAGTCCTCCCTGTGCTTTTTCAGAGAACCGCCCTGTGGCATCAAGCCAGAATTCGTCAATCGAAACCTTTTCGCCGTAACGCTTACTAAATATTGCCAGCGTTTTTTCGGTATTCCGTCCGATACATGAAAGGCAGGTCTCCTCCACATTTTCCATTCCGAATTTCTCTCCTGCCTCCATACAGCATTGCAGGTACAGCCTTTCGGAGTCAAAAATCACGCCGTCCATATCAAAGATGACCGCTTTGAACCGATTCATTTCCTTTCTTTCCTTTCCGTAAATCTTTATTGATAGAATACCATATTTTTTCGAAAATGTATATTCTTTTCTTTGCAAAGTGCCTCCGTTGTCAATTACGCTAAAACTTCATATAAACCCTAAGTTTCATGTCGCTGCGTAAAACCCCGGAATTATTTTTTTTCTTTATTTCCGAAAGGGAGAACACCAATTTAATTGCTGCATAAGCAAGATATGATGGATTTTTCAATATCTTTAATCATGTCGTCTATCAACAATTCCTGATAGGCGGCTTTTTTTGTTTTCATGATTTTCTCTGCCGTTTGTTTCAGTAGCTGACACTGTAACTGCTCCATAATATGCAGCCGCCTGTCACTGATAGTATCGCTGCTTTTCTGGATACTTTCATAATCGGCAGGACTCATTCTCCACGGAATAACTTTTCCGGGCTCATACCTTGTGATCAGTCTGTCTGCGATCTGGAGTCCCTCGGGGTCAAAGTCGCCGGCATAATAGATAATACCGCCGTCTTTCACAAACAGATCCATCAGTTTCAGACCAACATTTTTGATCTGCCCGAAAGTGCAAAGCAGTCCGCAGCCGCTGTCGGCTGTGTAATTGGTAAGCACACTGAACACAGAGGGATTTTCAACCACATAGATAATGCCGTTATTACTTTTGATATGCCGTATGGTTCTCATATGAATATCGGATATCAGTACCGGTTCATTCAAGTCAGCAAATCCGGCAAAACCCGGATGTTCCTTTCCGTTTTCATCAAACAGCCTGATGCCGAATGCCGCCGCTGTGCCGGAAATACTGTTGGTTTCAATCGAAAAGAAATCGTATAATGCCTGCCGGTCGGAGGCGTTTTTGATATCGGCGGTATCGGCATAAAATGCGATTGCATTCAAAAGCAGTCTGCCGGCGGCTTTGTCTGCGTCAAAATAGTGCGAATCTCCTGTAATATCTGCCCCCAGAACAGCAAGCTGCACAGGTTCAAAATCACTTTCAAATCTGCTGTCAACTGCCCTGCATACATTCACAAGCAGTTTTGCGGCAGAATCGGAATCCGCTTTATATTCATTATAAATGGCAACATATCCGCTGCTTTTTTTGCTGAAAATTTCTTTCACCCAATCAGAGCAGGGGAGACCGATGAATTTTTCCTCAAGCTGATTTCTGAATCTTTCAAATTCATCCTGCCGCAGCTGATGATTTTCTGCCGTCGTAAATAGTGGTTTGTGATAATATTCTTCCAGCACAGATTTCAAAGTTGCTGACGGATACGGTGTGTTTTTCAGTGCTTTTTCAAATTCCGGCACTTGAAATGACAAATTCGGCGGTATATTGAATTTTTTCGGTGTAAGAAAGGAGTTGATCGCTTCACATTCTTCTGCTGTCGCATCCTTCAAGACAATTTTTCCCTTGTGTTCCCCATAGGACTCATATTTTTTCAGAAGCTGCTCCATGATACGCATAAATCTTTTGTCTTTTCTGAAAATATCCGCAAGCTGTTTTGCCTCCGACATCCGACCACCTCTATTCTGCAAGAATTTTTTGTTTTCCGTTCCATTTATATTTGATCACAGTGATAAAATCGCTGTTTTTGTCATGGAAAAGTTCGGCAATGCCAAGAGAAGGCACTGTATCATAACATCCCCACAAAGCCTGAGAATTGACAATATATCCGAAATTCAGTCGTTCCAGAAGGGCGAACATTTCGCTGATATTGCTTTCGTCCACACCTGCGAATGCCTCATCCAGTGCAATAATTCTGGGGGCTTGTTCTCCCGCCTTTTCATATTGTGCTGCTACTGCCGCAAAGAGAGGAATATAAAGAGACAAAGCTCTTTCTCCTCCGCTGAACGTATTGAATCTCGTACTTGTCATATTTTCAAATTTTTGTTTTTTCGGCTCTTTATATTTGAGGGTAAATTCAAACCAATTTCTGAAATCCAGCACATTCCTGATAATATCAGAATAATTGACATCTTCGCCCTTTTCTTCCAGTACTCTCCGTTCATATTCGATCTTGCTTCTGAAATGACCGGTCAGCTTATCAATATCTTCGGAAGTGATCCATTGTTTATCTTTGGCAAGCAGTTTGTTAAGTTCCTCAAAGGGCAGTTCGTTTTCACCGAGATCTTTCTTTGGTGTCCAGACAAGCTTAAAGGTTAGCCCCATAGAAGTATTGATCCCTGCCATCTGCTCCGACATTGCCCTGATCCATTCACTGCTTTCCCTGATACGGTTGGAAAGCTTTTTGCTGATCGTATTGAGGAGTATTTCCTTAAACATATTTTCTTCCTCCCGTTTCAGCAGGGATTGATCATGCTCAATGGATTTTTCAAGTTCCTCTCTGAAACGGAAAGGCGTAACAGTCCTTCCCTGCCACATCAGTGTCAGGATCATTCTTGACCGTGTCACATCTGCTCCCGAATTTTCAAACATCGTTTCAAACATGGGTCTGTATTCGGAAGATAATATATTGGAATTTTTTCTGTATGTATCCATCAGTTTCTGATAGATATCCGTTATATTTTTCTGCTTATCCTCCTCTGCTGTTATTTTCAGAGAAGCTTCTGCATACTGTTTCAGGGTTTTATCACTGTCGGAGAAAACAAAACCCAACTCCCGTTCTTCCTGAAAATAGGAGGCAACTGTATTTTCCTCTTCGGCAAGACGAATTCTTTTATCGCTTAATGTAGTGATCTCTTTTTGATAGAACTCAATTCGTGTCCGTAATTGCAATATACTATCATCATATTGTTTTTTATCCACTTTGAGTTTTTCAATCTTCTCATTGATTTTTTCAAGTTTCTGCGCCCTGTCGATATTTTCAGGTGCATTCAGAAATTCCTCACAGATTCTGATATTGTTTTCTTCAAAGCCGATCAATTTTCTGATTTGTTTCAGTTCACTGTCAAGCTCATTCTTGTCATACTCCGCGTCCTCAATCGTTTCTGCAATTTGTTCCAGCAAGTGTTCCGAAGAAATTTTATTGCTGATGTGATTCATTGCTGTATAGATCAGCCCCATGAAATTTTCGATATCCTGCTTTAGTTCCGCAAAAAAGCAGCTTGTTTTTTCGTATTGCGGAAATTCGGCACAGCTGCGTTCGATCTCCGTAAAAAGTCCGGCAAGCTCTGCCTTGATTTTACTACAGATCAATTCCTGTTCCTCAAGATTTCTTTTTGCATTGTCATGATGCTGCTGTTCTGTAAAAACAAGATTCAGTGCCGCATTCAGATCAGAAATATCCGTCAGCGACTGATATTCCTGTTCCAGTACTGCCATACGGTGCTTGATTTCCTGATACTTCCGAACAGCTTCATCATATATATTTTGGGCTTCGTTCAGCTTTTCTGTCAATTTTTTGATCTGACGCTCACGATATTTTCTTCTGTTTTCAATTCCGATAAAACCCGCTGCTGTCTGTCCGATTGAGTGACCTGCAAGAATACCATTCTGATAGAAACCGTCAGCTGATAATTTTATTTTGCTTTCAAAAGCAAAAATGATTTTAGCAGCTTCTTCTGAAAAATTATCCTCTGCCACAATATCAAAATAGTTGCTCGGAGAATCCGATATTGTTTCATCACAAACAATATACGCATCTGAAAAATCGGAAAGTAAAGATAAAGCCATTTCTTTTTGCCCTTTTGGAATGATCAGCGCATCCAGAATTCCCATATCGGTCAGTTCGGCTTCGATCACAGCCCTGTCCTCGGCGGAAATATCCTTCTTGAAGTCAATACATTCATAAAAGGAACGGTAGGCAATATGATGTTCTGCCAGTACATTTCTTGCGGCGATTCTTTGTTCCGAACGGAAGGGAACAGGCTCATCCGCATTTTTCAGTTCTTCAAGCTCCTGTTCCAGTTGCTTACAACTGTTTTCCGCCTGTGTTTTATTAAATTGTGCCTGTACGAGAAGTTCATCAAGTCCCGTTTTCATATCCGCATGATTTGCTAAAATCAATGCCAGATAATCACGTGCCGAACCGCTTCCCTCATATTCTGATATGGTTGTTTCGATTTTTTTCAGTGTCAGATCATCGATCAGATATTCTGTATTTTCTTTTGCAGCGATATAAAGCTTTTCGATCAGTTCATCCTTCTGTTCATTCAGCTGCCGCTGTGCTTCCTCAAATGAAGATACAGCACTTTGATACAACTCGGAAAAATTCATAAGTTTTTCTTCT
Organism: uncultured Ruminococcus sp.; assembly: GCA_902773065.1. Taxonomy (GTDB): domain Bacteria; phylum Bacillota; class Clostridia; order Oscillospirales; family Acutalibacteraceae; genus UBA1213. The sequence goes on from CACYDD010000204.1 coordinate 8,667, forward strand.
TCTCTTACCGATTCTTCTTTTTTGGATTCATTTTTTTTGATACTATCATGGGCAAGCGATATTTTTTGTTTAAATCTGTCGGCTTCGGATGCATACTGTTGATAAGAAAGAAGGTCTTCGTTTTTCAATGTGGTCAGAAAACGGTGATAAAAGGGAAAATGATCCTCCTCATATTCTGTCATATCACGGATACATTGTAATGCCTGTGCCTCCGCCGATTCCTTTTTATCTTCCTCCTGACGTTTGCGGTTATATTGCTTTCTGATGGTTTCCTGTTTGTCATCGATACTTTTCTGTTTATTTTCTTTTCTGGTTTTTAGTTCGGAAAGTGATTTTTCACTTTTCGCTTTCTTACTGATATATTCGTTTATATCGGTAATATCCAGACTTTCTTTTTCGGCTGCCAAGTGGTTAAGTGTTTCTTCTGCATGATTTGATAATTCCGAAAACTGATCTATGTTTTCCTCAGCGTCACCGATCTGCTTTTGTATTCCTTCATACTCGCTTTCTGCTGCCCGGAGTTCCTTATTTTTCGCCAGATATATATTGGCTTTTTTCCACAGCATATAGCGGTTATATCTGTC
>CACYDD010000205.1 GCA_902773065.1 uncultured Ruminococcus sp.
CCGTATTATCAAAAGTTGGGATATCGAATGGGCAGCTGCCCGAATGCGGAGAAGCTCTATAATCGGATTGTCAGCATCCCGCTCTATTACGGGCTGACCGATGACCAGCAGGATCAGGTTGTAGAAGCGGTGCAGAAAGTGATCAGCTATTACAGGAAGTAAAACAATGTCAAGTGTAGCAATCATTACCGCACGAGGCGGAAGCAAGAGAATACCGAAAAAGAACATCAAAGAATTTTGCGGAAAGCCCATCATTGCTTACAGCATTGAAGCGGCGCTTGAATCTGGTGTTTTTGATGAAGTGATGGTGAGCACGGATTCCGAAGAGATTGCTGATGTAGCAAAAGCATATGGCGCAGTTGTGCCGTTCATGCGGTCTGATGAAACCAGCAATGATTTTGCCACAACGGCCGATGTTCTGTTCGAAGTGCTGGAAAAATACAAGGAAATCGGTATACGGTATGACTGCTTTGCGTGCATTTATCCGACGGCTCCCTTCGTGACGGGGTCCCGTCTCGCAGAGGCGATGGAGTTGTTGGATGGCGCGGATGCCGTTCTTTCTGTCGTTCGATACAGTTTCCCGCCGCAAAGAGCATTTGTGATCCGGGACGGGAACGTGGCCTTCCAGTATCCGCAGTATGAGAGAACCCGCAGCCAGGATCTGGAGCCGATCTACCATGATTGCGGGCAGTTTTATATGTGCAGGGCTGAAAAGTTCCTGCAATACCGTTCGCTGATCCTGCCGATTACCAAGCCGTATATGATGCCTGAGGAGGAAGTACAGGATATTGACACCTTGTCCGACTGGGCGATTGCGGAGGCAAAATATCGGGTGCTTCACAAAGAGGAATAAACATGTTCCATTTATTTGAAAAGATTAAGAACAACGGGGTCTATGTCATTGCGGAAATGAGCGCCAATCACGGAGGTTCCTTGGACACCGCCCTTGAAATTGTTCGCCAGGCTGCAAAAGCCGGGGCAGATTGCCTGAAAATACAGACATACACGGCCGACAGCATTACAATCAACTGTGATTCTGAGGCTTTTATGATCCGCGGCGGGCTGTGGGATGGTTATAAACTGTACGATCTTTATACGGACGCCGGCACTCCGTATGTGTGGCACAAAGCCATCAAAGAGGAATGTGAGAAAAGCGGAATTGATTTTCTCTCAACACCTTTTGACCGGAATGCAGTGGATTTTCTGGAAGAACTGGGCGCGGACGCATATAAGATTGCCAGTTTTGAATTGGTTGATATTCCGTTGATTGAGTATGCGGCTGCAAAAATGAAACCGATGATCATTTCCTGCGGAATGGCAGACATTGAGGAAATTCAGGATGCAGTCGATGCATGCCGCAGGGCAGGCAACAACCAGATTGTTTTGTTGAAGTGCTGCAGTGAGTATCCGGCTGATTGGAAAGATATGCACATTTCCAATATCCCGGATATGGTTTCGCGCTTTGGCGTACCTGTCGGCCTGTCCGATCACAGCGAGGGCAGCATTGCAGCGGTCGTAGCTGTGTCTATGGGTGCCGCCATAATTGAAAAACATGTTAAAATTGATGGGGTTGACAGTCCTGACAGCAAGTTCTCCATGCCGATGGACAAATTTGCCGAAATGGTAAAAGCTGTCCGTACGGCAAAGCAAATAGCCGGCAGCGTTCAGTATGGGCCGACAGACGGAGAAAAAGAGAACCTGAAGTTTCGCCGCAGTCTGTTTGCTGTAAAGGATATTAAAATGGGTGAAAAAATCACCAATGAAAATGTCAGGAGTATCAGGCCGTCTGCGGGATTAAAGCCGGTATACCTCAGCTCATTGCTGGGGAAAAAGGCAAAACAGGATATTCCTTTTGGAACTCCGATTCAGCTGGAGATGTTCAGATAAGGAAAGCATATGTTGTATTTAAGAAAAGCCGAAGAAAAAGATATTGACCTTCTCTATGAATGGGCAAACGATCCGGTGGTAAGGGCGAACTCTTTCTGTTCTGATCCGATATCATATGAGGATCATAAGAAATGGTTTTCCAGGGTAATAACCGATCCGGCCATTCTTCAATTTATTCTTATGGCAGATGATGTTCCGGTCGGACAGATCCGGCTTACAGTAGATAATGAATCAGCAGAGATCGGATACAGTATCGCCGGTACTTATCGCGGCAAGGGTTATGGGCGCAGAATCCTGCAGCTGATAGCAGAGGAAGTGCATGAGAAGCATCCGGAGATCAAAAAACTGACGGCAAAAGTAAAGCCGGGTAATATGGCTTCAAGGAAACTGTTTGAAAGCGAGAGTTATAGTCTGAAGTATTATGGTTACACTTTAAATCTGGACCGATAATGCCGGCGATCTCCCGGCTGCTTTCATGCGGAGACCGTTCAGCATTTACTTAAGGAAGGAAACGGAATGATCCTGATCAGAGCGGATGCAAATGAGAAAATAGGTACAGGCCATGTAATGCGCTGCCTGTCTGTCGCACGGGCATTTATGTCCCGCGGAGAAAACGTTTTGTTTGTTACGGCAGATCATTGCGGAGACAAATTGATCAGGGACAGAGGGTTTGAAACGGTCTGCCTCAATACCGAGTGGGAACGGTTGGATTGTGAAGTTCCGGCTCTCATTGAGACAATTAAAGACAGAGCGGCAAAACTTTTGCTTGTTGACAGTTATTTTGTGACGGAAGACTATTTCAAGAAACTGTCTCCTTATATAAAACTGGCCTATATCGATGATATGAATCAGGCGGCCTGGGATGTTGACTATCTGATCAATTACAATATTTTTGC
>CACYDD010000206.1 GCA_902773065.1 uncultured Ruminococcus sp.
CAACGAGAAAGTACATCTTTATCGTTATGTTACCAAAGGCACGTTTGATGCTTATTCCTATCAGCTTTTGGAAACAAAGCAGCGTTTCATCAGTCAGGTTATTACCTCTAAAACTCCTGCCCGTACCTGTTCTGATGTCGATCAGGAAGCCTTAACCTATTCTGAAATAAAGGCACTATGCACAGGCGATGAGCGTATCAAAGAAAAGCTCACGCTTGAAAACAGGGTTAAGGAGTTACAGCTTTTTGAAAAGGAATACCGTGATACGCATTTTGAATTAGAGGATAAGGTTACAGCTTATCCCGAAAAACGAGAGCTTATGTGCGGCAGGATAGAAAAACTGGAGCATGATTTTGAGAAGTGTAAGGCAATTCCCTTAGACGAAGAAAACAAGCCTGTTTTCTCAATGACGATAAAAGGCACTGAATACACGGACAGAAAAGAAGCTGCTGAAGCACTAAAAACAGCTTTGGATGTTGTCTATACCGACCATGACAGGATATTTCCTATCGGTGAGATATACGGCTTTCAAATTTATGCCGCCTATGATCAGAATAACGAGTGTATCAGAGGAATAATCAAAGGTGAATTGGAATATTCAGTCGGTTTAAGCACTATGCCGTCTGTAAATGTAACCAAATTTGAAAAACTGGCAACAGGCATTGAAAAGCACCTTGATGAAGCACGAAAGAAGCTCACTCAGGCAGATGTTGACATTGAATCAGCAAAGGAGATACTTGCACAGCCGTTTGAATACGCACAGGAGCTTGCTGAAAAAACGGAAAGGCTTTCTGATTTAACAGACGAACTTAATGCAGAAGCAGCCAAACGCTTACAAAGCACCGAGAAACAGCCGAGAACGCATTATTTCGGGAAAGATATGATTTTATCTTCTCCTAAAAAAGAAGTCCCTAAACAGACTCAGGAGCGATCTGTTGAGCAAGATAATAACAAAAACAAAGGAGCAGCAATATGATGAATAAAGCAAATGGATATATAAGGCTGATGAACAACATAATATCAGCCGAAAAAGAAAACAGATACAAAAAGACAACAGGAAGTACCAACAAAAACATACAGAATATCAGGAAGATGTCAACAACACAAATGAAAGGAAGAATAACCATATGAATATCATTGCATTAGTAGGAAGACTGACTGCCGATCCTGAGCTGAAGCACACCCAGTCCGGTGTTGCCGTATCGAGATTTTCGATTGCCGTTGACAGGGCATATACGAAACAGGGCGAAGAAAAACAGGTTGATTTTATCAATGTGGTTGCTTGGAGAAACTCTGCGGAATTTCTTTGTAAATATTTCAGCAAGGGACAGCGTATCGGTGTACAGGGTTCTGTCAGGACAGGCTCTTACATGGACGAAAACGGTATAAAGCGTTATACCTTTGAGGTTTATGCCGACAGACTTGAATTTGTGGAACGAAAAGAACAAAATTCCTCACCAGCAGGAACAAATTATGATATGGGCGAAAATCAGGCAGATTTTGAGAATATGCCAATACCACATGAGGAAGATTTGCCGTTTTAGCGGCAACTATTGAGAATGTTCAAAATCCACTTTTGCCCCACTGGGGCAGAAGTGGACGAGATGGTATTTCAAAGAAAGTGGAGGTATGAACGATGTACTATATCTACAAGCAATTTAACAGCTTGCCTTGTGTAACAGAGCGTGAACAAAACGGAATGGAACTGATCGGAACAGCAAAAAGTGCCGAGAATGCTGAAAAATTATTGAAGCTGTATCTTTTAACGGTAAAATTTCAGAAGAAGACAAAACGGAGGAAATAAAATGAACTGGATTTTTGTACTTGAAATAGCTGTCGGTATTGCCATAGGCATTATAGTAAGTGTTGCCTTGCTTGAATTGACTTGCTATATCGTAGATACTGTGAAGAATAAGAAGAAAGAAAAGTCGGAAGACCTGCTAAATCCTGATAATGTAACATTCATTATCGAAAAAGACAAGCTGACTAAAGCTGAAGAAGATACTTGGTTCTAAAGGCTTGTGGGCATTGATTATGCTTGTTCTCCTGCTGCTGATGAGAATCTTATTTCCCTCGGCAAAGTGTCGGGTATGCTTTCGGAAGCAAAATCAAACATAGCAGATCATTGAAATCTGCACCAGTGAATGAAGTTGAGCCGTTCTGCAAGTCAGATTGGGAGACGGCTTAATGTTTGAAAGGTTGGTAGTACAATGAATTTTGATAGTGACTTTTTGTATGAATATTTGACGGCAGATAACGGTCGTATATGGAGTGAGCCGATTGACTTGTTGATGTTCGACTGGTATCGTGACATTAACAATGGTACGATTGAAGAAACAGTAATGCCGAAAGAATATAAATTTTTTCTTGAAAATTATTATTGGAAAGAAAAAAATGAAATAATTGCAAATGATATATGTTCCAAAGTTGACAGTAAAAAAATACCTTACTATTTTAGCAATTTTACATTTGGACAGTTATCCGTCATTTTTTTCGGAATATGCTACGGTTTGGAACAAGAACAGTTATCACTTTTTTGCAAGAGAGGAATGACTGTATCTAATATGAGCTGTATACTTTACTTACTGATTACAGCAGGAAATGGTAATCCTAATCTTATACAGCAAATATCCGAAAATTTCAAAGGAAGATTTTCTCAAAGTCGTTTTGAGTGCTTTGTTAGAGAACATCAGATATCCTCAAAAATTCCGAATGTCTAATCGTTGCATTCAAAAATTTAGCGTTTTGTTCAGATTTATACAATTCGGAAAAAAAGGCTATATAAGCAACCTCTCTGTCTTGGAAGTAATTTGTCGGAAGATGTTTTATAACATTTTGGCTTAAATTTAAACTACAAATATAATTGCCTTTGTTATTGTCTTTTGTATTGTCGTATGTATATAGATATAGAAAAATTCTGTTTATCTTACCTGAAGCATAAATAGGTTTGTACTTAATATGCACTTTTCCGTAAAAAAATTTGATACATTCTAAATCTTTATTTGAAATATGATTATTCAACATTTTTCTTGGTATTGATTTTCGTGTTATTTGTTTTACTGTTTTATTTGGTTCACTTTTATCTGTTATCACTTTGCTATCTTCCATAATTAACGGATTCTCGGCGGTTGACACTCCCATACAAATAAAGTCGATTAAATGAGGCTCTTCCCTAGAAAGTGTGGGTAAAAAACCATGAAACTACAGACGATATCAGTCAAAATGGTAATTTGCATTTATTCCACGATC
>CACYDD010000207.1 GCA_902773065.1 uncultured Ruminococcus sp.
ACATCACCCATGCCGAGAATTCTTGAGGCCATTCTGTCAGGGTGGAACACTTCAAGGTCGTCAAGCTTTTCACCGATACCGGCAAACTTGATCGGCTTACCTGTTACGGCTTTGACAGAAAGTGCCGCACCGCCTCTGGTGTCACCATCAAGCTTTGTCAGAATAACACCTGAAATATCAAGAAGCTCATCAAAGGATTTTGCAACATTAACAGCGTCCTGACCTGTCATAGAGTCTACAACAAGCAGAATTTCATCCGGCTTTACCTCAGCCTTGATCTCTTTCAGCTCGTTCATGAGCTTTTCGTCAATATGCAGACGACCTGCGGTATCAAGAATGACAATATCGTTGCCGTAATCCTTGGCGTGTGCCACTGCCTTTTTAGCGATCTCGATCGGGTCACCCTGACCCATCTCAAAAACAGTTGCTCCTGCCTGTCCGCCGACTACCTTGAGCTGTTCTATTGCCGCAGGACGGTAAACGTCGCAGGCTGCCAGCAATGGTCTGCGGCCCTGTTTCTTATACATCTTTGCCAGCTTTGCACTGTGTGTTGTTTTACCCGAACCCTGAAGACCGCACATCATAATGATTGTCGGGGGCTTTGAAGCAAAACTGATCCTCGATTCCTCCGAACCCATCAGCTCTGTAAGCTCTTCGTTGACGATCTTAATGACCATCTGACCCGGTGTCAGGCTTTCCATTACATCTGAGCCGACTGCTCTTTCGGTAACCTTCGCTGTAAAATCTTTAGCTACCTTATAGTTTACATCGGCCTCCAGAAGTGCCATACGCACTTCCTTCATTGCACTTTTTACATCATCTTCGGTAAGCTTGCCCTTGCTTCTCAGTTTTCTGAATGCGTTGCTAAGCTTTTCCGAAAGTCCTTCAAATGCCAAACCGTCTCACTCCTTTTAGCTGTTTAATTGATCCAGTTTATCAAGCTCTTTGAGTATCACCTTGATACTTTCATTGATCTCATTAGAACGATAAACCTTCATATTTTTATTGTCGATAATATCGATTTCTTTTCTGACAGACAAAAGTCCTGCCCTGATCTCCGAGAATTTTTCCGCAAGCTTCAGTTTCTCTTCCATATCAAACAGGATCGCCTCTGCCCTTTTTATGTTATCTCTCACACCCTGACGGGAAATGCCCAGATTGGCAGCGATTTCTCCGAGGGAAAGATCATCATTATAATAGTAATCCAGCGAATCACGCTGCTTGTCGGTCAGCAGATCGCCATAGAAATCCAGAAGATATGCCACCTTCATATTCTTAGCCATCCGACCGCCTCCGATCTTCTTCTGTAAAGCTTTACGCTTTACACTTCTCCCCTATTATACTATACATTTTCTCATTTGTCAACAGCAAATCAAAAATAATTCCAAAAAGGATGCTGTCATCTCATCAAAGGTCGAGATAAAATTTTACAAACCGGATCTCGTAACAATCGGATTGATACGCAGAGTTGTGTCAGAATCAGAATAATAAAAGCAGATATGGCTTGCGAAAATCAAAAGATCGGAGGATATGTCAACGGAGGAGAGAGGATCAACAGAACAACTCATATCAATGCTGACCTTGCTGAAATAACCGGGCTTGTCGGAATCGGTGTTATCCTGCGTGTTGATATCAATGCTTACATCATCCAATCCGGGCTCATAGTTCTTGTCCTCGGTGTCATAACCATAACTGAATTTGCCGGAGAATTCTTCATTCATATAGCTGTCGTCATTATAATGTTCCGGTGACAGACATATCATATATAATGTGCTTCTGGCAGTTTTGTATCCTTCCGCAGCAGAGCCGGCAATTTCCCGGCATTCAGCATCAAGAAGATAATAGTAGTAGTCGCCAAGCCGTACAATATTTCCCGTTACTGCTGCTTCTTCCGTTGTCCATGCAAGCCCCACGTTAACAGGCTTCTCCAAAGCATAATCCATCTCTACAAACCTGTCGTCAAGATCACCGAAAATAAGATCAATACTCAGTCGGTTAAGGGCAATTTTTCCCGGCATAAGAATATTGTAAAGGTATCGGGGATTGGGTTGTTCATAAACGGCTCCACCAACAGTGACATCATATATTTCACATTGGATTTTCCGCTTTCCGCTTGCATTATACAAATCATTACTTGAATCAATAAATACGGATGAACTTTCTCTGTTAAGCTCACCTGCACCGTAACTTTCAACAAGCACCTGAACAAGGGTGACATAGTTGGATTCGATATATTCATCCGAGCCGCCGGTATTCAGTCCACTTTCTTGATAGGGAATATATGTATAATTGAGCGTCTGACAGAGGATGTTATAATCCATCACTTCGTCGTAGTCCATACCATCCTCATAATACTGTTCGTTCAGGGATTGGTTGTTAAAATTGAGTCCTGCGGACAAAGCCGCTACAAATGCCACTGAAAACAGCAGCAGTGCCGATACGGCTAAAATAATCTTGTTTTTTCTGCTTTTTAAAAATTCGCCCGCACTTTTTTTGTTTGCTGCCTGAACGGAAAATTCCGAAAAGAAAGTTTTCTTTTCTTTTTTGGTATTTGCTGTCCTGTCGAAAATTTCAAATAAAGACACCTCATTGCTGTCGGGAAATTCCCTGTTTTCCTTTACAAAGGCAGCGGCGGCATTTTCCGCTTTCTGACAAGCATTGTTCAACACCGCGGCAATATCCTTTTCCGTGCAGTTCAGAAGTCCGGCGAGTTTGACCGCCGGAAAACGGACAAAGAAATATAAAAAAAGAAGACGGTATTGTACTGTGTCTGTTGAATAATAGAACCGCTCATTCAGAGCCGAAAGCTTATCGGCATCATTCAGATATCTCTGCGGCAGATGGATCACGACTGTAATATTCTGATGATCGTCATCTGTATTTTCAGCCTTTGGTATGATAAGTGCATTTGTTTGTCTGAGACAAATCACAGCGGCTGTTTGTCTTGCCCAAATCATATACTGTTCAGGTACGGTAAGACTGCCCAGCAGGAAAACAATTTCTTTTTCTGTTTCTGCCGCAAAAGAAGATGCTGTTGCAGGATCACCGCAAAGCGTTTCACAGGTAAAGCGGATATCTTCTCTGCTCAGCTTCAGAAGTTTCTGCAATGCCTTCTGATTTCCGCATTTTGCTTTTTCAACCGTTTGCCGTATATTCATATTCCCCTCCCAGCCCATCAGCCGCTATTCACTAAACACCAATCAGCGTCAATTTATCGAAAAATCCCATTCAGATTATAACATATATGCTCATAATTTACACTTGCGTTAATAATTAATTAACAAAATAGACAAATAAAATTAACAAAATGGCGAAATTCAATTTACAAAATAAGATAATAATAAAGATGTGTCATAAAAAATCGTATCAACATTGATGAATTTTATTTTTTATATTGAAAAATATCGTTAATGTTGTTATAATTGTTACTATAGATTGGAGGTATGTGCATGGAATCCTATTCACAGTTATACACGAGAAAAATAGTTGATTCAATTATACACGGACTTGAACGGCGGCACAGCAGTATTCTGTTTGTAAAACACTATAACACACTGAATGTACCCATCGAATCAATACAGGAGGCTGTAGAAAAAAGCAGCGGTACGATAGATCTTTTATATCATGAATTTACTCCAAATAAAATGCAGGAGGCTTACGAGCCGTTTCTGGGTTGGGTAAAGCAGCTTTATTTTAAATTCTATTACGATGTTCCGCTGGATGATTTTCTGGAAAGTGCGGATGTATATTACCTCAGCCGCTCTACCATCAAATCCTATATCACAACGGGAGAGTGTGAGAGAACGGAGGAAATCATTGTCAACGAAGTGGATTACGAACGCAAACAGTTTGCCAATTCACTGGTGAATATCCTGTCGTATATCTCACGGGAGCATACCCTGTTTCTGGTTCTTAACAGACTGCACCTTGCAGAAAACAGTACATTGAATTTCCTTACCCGTTTTATCACCAAAAGCTATGATAACATTTCGCTTCTTGCCAATTATAACGAAGCGTTTGTTCCTCCTTCCTATACACTTGAAATATGGTCGGAGCTTGTGCGTGAGATTGAAGAACTGAATTATATGCTTGACTGGAATATGCAGGATTCTCAGGCAGATATCAATATTATTGAAAGCTTTGAACCGGTACTGCGTGATTTCAATGAATATATCACCAAGATCAATAATATGATCCTTTCTCTTGCCACCAAACAGGCAATGTACTACCTTGATATTGTCTATACAAGGCTGATTGGCGACAAGGTAAACCTGAACACCAAAACACTTGTGCGTTTTTATATCCTCTATGCGAATGCGGCTACATATAACGGTGACTTTACCACAGCACTCATCATGTGCGACAGACTGAAAAATGTCAATAACAAGCACCCGAATATCAAATATACCTTCCGCTATCATTATCTGCTTACGATTTGTGAATTGTACAGCGGTCAGTCGGGACTGGCAAAAAAGAACTGCGACAAGTGTATGAAAATCGCGAAAAAGAGCGGCTCGGAAAAATATCTTGTTTATTCACAGATGCTGGAATATATGTGCAAGCTTGACGGCTGGACACAGTTTATGTGGTACAGAGTGGATGAAAGCGAAAGTATTAATGAGTTCAAGGAAAAAGCAATCAAGTATAAGATGTACAACCATCTTGCCCATATCATGTTCTATGGTTGTGGCAACAAAAAGAGCTATTTTTCAGGCGATGCAGAGAAATGCGAAAACAATGAGGCTTTTTCGGAAGCCATGAGTATTGCGAAAATGCTGAAAAACGAACGTCTGATGATTGCTGCATGGAAGAAAAATGTATTCCTTGCACAGGGTTACGGCTATTTCTCCTTTGTTGATTATTATTACAAGAAATGTCTTGAAATCATTGAAGGTCAGAACGATAAGAAAGAGGAAGCAGCCATCTATAATGGTCTCGGCTTTAACAGAATCGTAAGTGAACGTTTCAGTCAGGCGAATGACTATTTCAACAGTGCCCTGACGATTTTCTACAAACTAAAAGATGCTTACAATGTTGCCGAGACACTTTACAATATGTCAACAAATGCAATTCTTTGCGGCAATTACGATATTGCGTACAATCATCTTATGCAGGTGCTGAAATTGCTTGATTCCATTAAGCTGCACCATATGAAGATATGTAATATCTCCAAAATTTACGGTATGATCGTTTATTGCAGCTATAAGATGGGCATTGAATATAATGCACATTTCTATCTGAATAAAATGGAGCGTGTGCTTTATCATCTCCTGCACAGTGAGGGAGAACCGAATTACTTCCTTTGGGACGATGATATGTTCTTCTACAATTTTGTCAGCGGACTTCTGGAAAAATCCTACAATATGGAAAAAGCACAGGAATATATGGATAAGGCAAAATATCATATGTTCCGTTCGGAAGGTCTTTTGTTCTTTGCGTATGCACTTTTTGCTGAAGAACAGTATGATATGTATATTGCTCAGGGCAGAGTTGAGGAAGCAGAAAAAGTTCTTGAAGGCTGTATCGAGTTCTGTAACAAGAACGGATATAAGCACAAAGAAGAAAGACTTTTTGTAAAGCTTCATAAGCATATGCTGATCGAAAAGCACGTTCCGCTTCCGCTTACGGATGTCAATAAATATCAGATCGATGAGCTTGCACAGCATTCTGAAATGCAGATGCTTCTGGCAGACAGAACAAAAGGTATCAATTTCCTTGTTGCATGGCAGGAAATGCTGAATAAATCCAATTCGACAACAGATACGATCATTGAAAATTCCATGATCACGCTTCAGAACAATTATAATGTTGATTACATCCTGTATGTTGACATTATTGAAAACACACCAGTCATCAGCTATAACAGCGGCGACCTTGAATTCACAAACGATATGCTGGAAAATATGGCGAATTATCTCAAACGGCATAAGAAAGAATTTGTGGCTTCACGATTTGAAAGGGAATTCTACGAATATACACCGCTTCTGAATATGTTCGGTGTCAATGATATTATTTCCTTTGTCTGTGTTCCGATCCTGATGGGTGACAATGTGACAGGCTATATGCTGGCGTGTATGGAAATGCACGATAATATGAGCGGCAATCTGAATTTCTTTGACAGAAACGACCTGACGATTTTCAAGTTCGCACTGCGTCAGATGAATGATGCGCTCTATAAGCTCAAAGCAAGAGACGAGATCAACGAAATGAATATCAAGCTCCAGCAGAGTGCCGTTACCGACCTGCTGACAGGTCTGTTCAACAGACAGGGCTTTTCAAAGAAAATCGATGATTATACTGCACTTGTTGCCAAGGGTAAGCGTGAGGATATTGAAGCAACGGTTATCTATCTTGACCTTGATAACTTTAAATTCTGTAATGACACCTATGGTCATGATGTCGGCGACAAAATCCTGATCGCTTTTTCAAGACTGTTTGAAAAAGTTGTCGGAACAAAGGGTTATATTGTGCGTTACGGCGGTGACGAATTTGTCATTGTACTGCCTGGCGGAACTACCTCTGACGGCGAAAAAATCGCAAAAGCGATTTACAAAGGGATCAAGGACAGCAATTACTTTATCCCCGAAATTGAAGCAACGATCCATGCGAAAGCGGATGTTCCTGAAAGCCACAGGGTCTCATGCTCGATCGGTATTGCCGGAATGACGGTATATGATCAGAATCATATGAATACTGCACTGAAAAATGCCGATACAATGCTTTATGCGATCAAGAAAAACGGAAAATCCGATTACTCGATCTGGACAGAAGAAAATGAAAAAGGATGTCAGCTGAATAAATAAAGTCTGAAAAATAACAATAAAGGGCTGCCGCACAAGCTTAAAAACAACGCAGTGCTGCAGCCCTGATGATTATGTAAAAAAGACTGTTCATTATTGCTCATTTTCAATTCAAGCCGGTGTGTTTAAATCAAGACAGGCAATTTCGTGATGAGGCTTTTGCTCCTCTTTTGGCGGAAGCTGCATATAATCTCCGAAAACCATTGTCAGATATTGGTCATAGCCTGACATACAAGGCATACGTTCACCTTCAAAAGTGACATACGTGACGCT
>CACYDD010000208.1 GCA_902773065.1 uncultured Ruminococcus sp.
CAGCGAACAGGAAAAGGCTGTTTTTGATCAGATAATGACAGAACATTGGGTACGATCGGAACAGACAGGTTTTATCCATGATCTGAATGATTATTTCAACAAGCATTATTCTAAACTTGTCAGACTGATGATACCGCCGCAATTTATTGATGATTTCAGGTATATGCTTGGTAAATTCACAAAATTTCAATACAGCGAAAGCTATGACCGCCGCAGCTTCCGCAGCAATGATTATTCTCCTTTTCTCCAAAGAGCTTTTTTAATGCTGGGGGCATACTATCTCATGGGCTTCCGCAATACGGATATAAACGATATGGGCAAATATCTGTCCGGTAAAGATTGTCCCTTTGGTGAGGAACTGAACCGCCGCAAAACCTACTATATCGACCACTATATTATCGCTGCCCGTATTGACAGGGGCGATACATCGGTTATCGAAACCGTCAGAGAAATGATGAACAGCGAACGTAATACAGAAATACTGACTGTTTCCGTTATCCGTGCAGTTTTCTGCTGTGATAATACGGAGCTTCATGAGCTTATGTGCCGTCTGCTGGTAGCTGCAAGGCTTTCAGAGGGTCTGCGTCAGTCTATCTGCGAAAATGCAGATTTTGGCACGGCACAGGCATTTATCAGTCTTATAAAAACAATTCAGGAAAATAATCTTATCCGCTTTTCATCTGTAAAACGTGCAATAGGTACATGGACAGGTCTTTGCCGATATGAAGACCCTGACCGCCTTGCAAATAAAATGCTCGATGATATTCCGTTCGTTCTTGAAAGCTATGATAATGCAATAGAAAAGATAAAGACCGATGATCCGGTAGATATTTATATGGGGCTTTGGGGTATCGGATTCTATGATGTTCACAAGGCACTGCGTACTATCAGGGGTGTTGTGGGAGTTCCCGATGAAAAGCCCGTTACAACGACAATGGACAAAATAAAAGGACTATTCGGCATAAAGAAAAAAGAACAGCCCGAAAGTGAATCACAGATATTTGAACCGAAGGAAATACATCTTCTGACTATAGGATATTTCTGTCAGAACTTAGGCTACCCCGAAACCGCTATGCGTATCGCTCTGACCGTGACCGAAAAATATCCCGATAATTACAAGCTGTTTTCTGTTTTAAGGGGCGATTATCCGTACAGTAAACATATACTGTATTACGGCAGACAGGAATCAATGATAAGACAGGAGCTGCGCAAAAACAAACAGCTTGCTGCAGTACATTATGATATTCTGCTAAATATGTACGAGAAAATGCCGCATAAAGAGGAAAAATATTCTCCCATTTTATATCCTTGGTTCAGTGCGTCAATTTCAAAAAGCGATATACTTTATTGTATGATCGACTGTGCAGATATCATGGAGGATGATGAAAAGATCGACTTCATATGCGACCATTTGACAGAAATTGATACATATAACAGATGCTACGCCGTTTCATTGATTGGCGAAGCTTTACGCACACCCAAGCAGCGTGAAACAGTCATAAATGCCGTTGCGGATAAGGAAAGTGGTACACGCAGAACTGCCGTTGAGATACTGAAAAAAACAGGACTCAGCGACAGCGAATACAAAATCATAGAAGGCTTTGCAAAATACAAGACTGCAGAGCTACGCTCCGGCGTTATTGACCTGCTCAAAATGCGCAAGGATAAGGAGCTTGAAGAAAGCATTATCCGTATGCTGTCAGCCAAAAATGAAAACATCCATCTTGCTGCCCTTGACCTTTTGCAGTACGGCATCCGCACTTATCCTAAGTATGATTTTTCTGCTTCAAAACAGGCTGTATCTGAAATACCCTCGCCGACAGAACGTGAACAGATACTGATCAATGAACTGACAAGCTCTGAAAAAACAGAACAGGTTACAAAGGAAGACGGCTATGGTCTTTATGACCCGAAGGCACATCTTGCACCGCCGGATTTCAAACCGGATATCAATGTTGTCAGAAACTATTTCAGCATATCGAATGAGGAACTTAATGATATGTTCCGTGCTCTGCTGAAAATAGTCGATGAAAACTCAGAAAAGGAATATGCTGACAACTGGGGCGATGAGCATATTCTCGGAAATATGGGGGCATTGTACCATGTATTTCTCGGTATGTCCGACATTCAAAACAAAATGCCCTTTTCCGATTTATGGAA
>CACYDD010000209.1 GCA_902773065.1 uncultured Ruminococcus sp.
ATGTAGAGAGTCAGACCGTCATACCAATCGGATTCGCTAGGATCAACCGCTCCGGTCTTACTATCTTTGTGGATAATAATTGTCGGCTTTATCTGGTCGATATTGATTGTTCCGATTGTTGTCGCTGATTTACTTGCACCATTCTCATTCTGTGCTGTAAACGTAAGATTCTGAATAAGTGCAGAATCATCTGCAGGTACTGCAATAGGAACAGTATAAGTATACTTATATGTATATGCAGCTTCTTCAGCATCTGTTGATGTCTTAACTAGTGTTCCTGTTCCAACCTTATCGGTATCTGCTCCGGTTGCAACAGAATACTTTGTATTTGTCTCATCAAGCGGAGCATCTGCTGTAATTGTATAAACAATGTCAAATGTTCCTACCTTAGTAGTAATGTTATTTGAGGAATCTATGATAACTCCGTTTGTTGCCTCAAATTTCTCAATAGTAATCTCATCACTTATAAATGATATTACTAATGATTTAGAAGTTGTATTACCGGCTTTATCTTTTGCCTCAACCGCAAGTGTGCATATTGAACCCTTATAACTTGATGCATCTGATATATTAACTACATAATATCCTTCAGCGTCCGGCGTAATTGCACTACCACCGTTAACAGTTACTGTATCAATATTTGCATCTGTCACCTTAAACTTTACAGAAAAAGCAGATCTTGATGTAAGTTTCTTGCTTGCAGTAAAGCTTGTTCCCGAAGACATATCTATTGTTTCATCACTCTTCTGACTTACAACAGCTTCAGTAATTTCAGGTGCAAAAACGTCCTTTGTAAATTCAACCTCTTTCTTAGGTCTGTCAGCTGCATCTGCTGCCATTCCATAATCGGCAACATATGCTGTAAGTTTATATTTTCCGTCATCTACAGTTGTACCGACAATATCACTCATATTGACTTTAAACTGTCTTTCCGTTGTCGGAGGTGTTGCTGTAGAATCAGCCGGATTTTTATACTCAGATGTTAATTTTTCGTATGCTGATCCATTCCACTTTTCAGCCACAATAGTTACATCTTTATATAAATCATCCTCATCGGTTGCAAGATCTAATACCACTTCCGGATTTGCTTCGGAAATATAACCGACAGCGTTAACATTTGTCACTGCCAGATTTGATATATCCTTAGGAGCAGTACCATCAACATGGAATACTGCTGTCGGAACTACTGTTGTATTTCCGGCATTATCCGTTACTGAAAAATCAACTTTTGTTCCTGAAAGATCAGTAGATGGTGTTACATAATATACCGATGTGCCTGAAACTGCAGTTGAAAAATCAAACGCAGGTGTAACACCGGTTAATGTAGCGCTCTTAACTTTAGATACAAAGCCTTCTCCTGAGTCATCAAATGTTGTAATAACCGCTACTTT
This sequence comes from uncultured Ruminococcus sp., assembly GCA_902773065.1. Classification (GTDB taxonomy): domain Bacteria; phylum Bacillota; class Clostridia; order Oscillospirales; family Acutalibacteraceae; genus UBA1213. The sequence continues at coordinate 1,392 of CACYDD010000209.1, forward strand.
TCTGTACCACTGGTTTCCATCTTTATCGATTCGTCCAACTACGGTCTCTGTATTATTTATTGTCAGAGATGCTGTTGGATCATTCAGGTCGATATTTATAACAGCAATTGTATCTGTACTTGTTTTACCGTTATCATTTTGTGCGGTAAATTTAATATCACTTAATATCACACTCTTCTTTACAACAACATCATATACGATTACAGATGTTAACGAATCTGTTCCTTTATTATATGATGTTTCCGAAGTGTTAATAGATGCATATACATCCGCGCTAGGATCTGTTGATACAGCAGTTCCGTTAATAAGGAGATTAGCAGCTGTAGCTTCTGCAATAGGAACATATGATGTAACTGTATATTTTAACTTAAATGCAATTGTTCCTGTCGTAGTATCCTTTCCCGTTGCCGGAAGAATATTAGATGAATCCACTACAGGATCTATTTCTGAAACTATAGTGATAGTCTCATTATAGTATTTAACATCAAAAGACTTTGTGCTTTGATTTCCTAAATTATCTTCTGCTGTAATAGTATATGTTACAGTACTACCGTCTTCATAATTTACATTTGCCGGTACAGTAAATGTATACTTAGCATTATCATAAACAGGTGTCAAATCAACAGGGGTTTTTGTACCACATGTAGCCCGTGCAGTTACAGAAGCAACTCCCGATACATCACTCACGCCGGTTACATCAAATGTAAATCCATTTAATGCTGATACCTTACCTGTTGCTACCGGAACTGTTGCTCCGTTTGACGTTACCTGAGTTACATCATTCATTGAAGGACCGGTTTTATCAACTATAATCGATACTGTCCCGGTTTTTGTTCCTTCATAAGAATTCTTTACCGTATAAGTAAACTCATTCTCGCCTTCAGCTAATCCGGATACAGGAATTGTATACTTACCGCTTGTAGCTGTAAAAGGAGAACCTACGATTGCTGACCCTCCAAGCGTTACATCGCAATCTCCCAGAACTGCTTTAGTTCCTGTTACACCCGGCGCTGCTTCTATCAGAATAGTTGCCTTATCCCCTTGGGTCGTATACTTATCATTAAACTTATTTAAATCTATTGACGATCCATCTACACATGAAACACTTGTAATTGAAGGTATAGCTTCATCATATGTAAATGTAAATGTCTTTGAAACGCCTTCTCTTCCTTTACCTGTGTTATCTGAAAGTTTTACTGTAAGTTTTACTGTTTTACCCTTCAAATCAGTACTTTTAGGCAATTCAGAAGTTGTAATCGCTGTTGTATCACCTACAGTACCGGTAATTGTAGTAAAATCACTTCCGTAAGTTCCATCAACATCTGTTATTTCATAAGAAACCCCTTCTGTTGTGGAATCTTTCATATCTTCACTGTCCAACTTAAATGAAACAGTGATAGGGTCATCTTTCGGGCTTATAACCACCGTTGAATCCGGTGAAGCACTATA
>CACYDD010000210.1 GCA_902773065.1 uncultured Ruminococcus sp.
AAATGAACGGAGATATTTTTGCAGAATGTAAAAACGGAGAAATGTATGTTACCGCGGTGTTTGCGAACGCATAAATATTGGTATTATTGCTTGAAAGAATCATGAATGTTTTAATAAGTGATACAATCAAAACAATATCGAAATGCAGGAGATTCAGATATGAGTGAGCGTGTATTGCAAACAAACAAAATGGAAATGCTAATTGTCCGTGTTTTGGGAATTTTAGTGATCATCGGCGGTCTGATCTTTACGATACATATTGCTGTTGAAAACGGCAGGATGGACAGCGAAAAGGATAATTATGTACAATGCAATGCGGTCATCAAATCCTTTATCATGCTTCCCGACCAGGCAGAGAATGTCGGTATGCACTACAGAGCAAACGTAACCTACAATGTTAACGGAAAAGAATATGATGCCAGAGTTTATCTTGCAGACGGTTCTCTGAAAAAGGGTGACACGGTAAATGTCTATTACAACCCCGATAACCCGTCCGAGCTTGCCGAATTGTCAAATACGCAGAACAGGCTGGAATATATGGTTGACGGCATTATTGCCGTACTTGTAGGAATCATATTGGTGCTGATCAGTCTTATTTCGGTAAATCAAAACTTTATTATGTTTGCCGGAATACCGATCAAATCACGCTGACAAGTACGAAAAGGACTCTGTAAACGGAATGTTTACAGAGTCTTTTTGTATTGTTCCATAAAAATTGATACCGAACTTAATTTTATACAACTCTTGCACAAGATGACAGAAAATACGCAAGCAGATCATACGCCAAGCCGTTTGTCATGATTTATTGAGTTACCCTGATTATAACATTTCACATTCCCGCAGGGGCTATTGTAAAATCATTAAATATGTTGTAAAATAGTGATAATTAAGTTTGATTCCGGCACAAAGATCATCAGACCTTTACCGGATAGTTTGTGGAACAGCGGAGGAAATGAATCAGTAATGAGGAAACAAAAAAGAAATGATCCGATAGCAAAAGAAAATAATATTTCCTATGAAAAAAGACGCAAAGTCCGCCGCGGTAAGCTGATGGCAGTACTGGTGATTTTGGTGATTTTACTTACTGTTGTCAATGCCGGAGTCAGTGTTTTCCTTTATACCAACACGGTAAAAGAAGAACGTATACAATCGGCTAAAGGCGTTACAAAGCTGGCGGCAAGTTTTATTGATACGAAAATGATCGATACCTATATGGAACAGGGAAAAAATACCCCCGGCTATCAGGAAACAGAGAAAACATTATATAATATCCGCGAAAATACCGTCGGTGTAGAATATCTGTATGTGCTGAAAATTGAAGAAGACGGATGCCATTTTGTCTTTGATCTTGATACAGATGATGTTCCGGCGTACGAACCGGGAGATGTGATCGAATTTGAAGAGGCCTTCAAACCGTATTTACCCGATCTGTTTGCCGGAAAAGAGATAGACCCGATAGAATCGGACGATAACAGCGGATGGGTGATTACAGTGTATTATCCGGTATATAACCAAAAAGGCGATTGTGTTTGTTATGTGGGGGCAGATGTCTCCATGATGGATATTCGGAATAATACACGGAGCTTTCTGGAACGGATTGCTTTGATTTTTTCTGTATTTCTCATATTGATCTTATTGGTTGCTGTACAGATATCACGCAGTTATCAAAGGGTCAGTGACTGGGAAGATCTTATCAAAAAGCAGGAACAAAACAAGATTCTCATACGGGAAATTGTGACAGCATTCTCCAAAACAGTTGATATGAAGGATAAATATACAAATGGTCATTCTTTCCGTGTTGCGAAGTATACTTCTATACTGACCAGGGAATTAGGGTATGATGAGGAAACCGTTGAAAAATATTACAACATTGCCCTGATGCATGATATCGGAAAAATCGGCATACCTGCGGAGGTGCTGAATAAACCCGGAAAGCTGACAGAAGAAGAATTTTCCGTGATCAAATCCCATGCCCGACTCGGCTATAATGTGTTGAAGGATATCAGCATCATGCCTGATCTGGCAGAGGGTGCAGGATCACATCACGAACGTCCTGACGGAAAAGGATATCCGAAGGGGCTGAAAGGAAACGAGATCCCGAGAGTGGCACAGATCATTGCAGTAGCAGATACTTTTGATGCGATGTATTCCAATCGCCCATACAGAAAACGCATGAATTTCGATAAGGTAGTATCTATCATCAAAGAAGTTTCCGGAACACAGCTGACAAGCGATGTTGTCGAGGCATTTCTGCGCCTGGTAGAAAAAGGAGAATTCCGTGATCCCGATGACCATGGCGGCGGAAGCACTGAGGATATCAATAATATCCGTAAAAGCTTCGATAATAAAGAATAATGACAGATGTACCAAATCCTCAATTTTCGACTTCAGGCAAGTGGAAAATTTGGGGATTTGATTCCGGAACGAAAGCCAAAGAGCAGTAACTTCATTATTACTGTCCTCTTTGGCTTTTTGCTATATTACTATAACTCCATACTCCAAACTCTAAAAAATGCAGGATTTGAAGAAAAAACTTTCAAAATGTACTTGATTATTGAAAGAAAGTATGTTAAAATCAAAATTGCGTTAAGTCGGATAGGTGAACTTATCGCATATCTGACGGAGAACAAAATATGTTATTAAGGAGTGACGATGATGTCATATGTAAGCGACGTACTTGAAAAAGTAATCGAAAAAAACCCGGCACAGCCTGAGTTTGTACAGGCTGTCAAAGAGGTTCTTGAGTCTCTCGAACCCGTTATTGAGGCTAATCCCCAGTATCAGAAGGAAAGCATCCTTGAAAGAATCACTGAGCCTGAAAGACAGCTTATGTTCAGAGTTCCGTGGGTAGATGACAACGG
>CACYDD010000211.1 GCA_902773065.1 uncultured Ruminococcus sp.
AAAAAATATAAAAAAAATGCAAATTTCATATTGACAAAGGGACAAATAACCTATAAGATTTGAATATAGAAACTTGTGTTTCATCAGCAAATCATTCCCTAACACCATTGTAGCACAAACAAGGTATTTTTGTCCACAACGCAAAGGGGATAAAGCACAATTTTTTATGGATTTATTTTATTTTTAGGAGGACTTTATTTATGGTACTTGAAAAGGTAAAGACAATTCTCAGCGAGCAGTTCGACGTAGAGGAGGATACAATCACTCCCGAAACTTCCATCATCAACGATCTCGGCGCAGATTCACTTGATGTTGTAGATCTTCTTATGACAATCGACGATGAGTTCGGCGTAGAAGTTCCGGATGAGGATGTTGAAAAGGTCAAGACTGTTGAAGATCTCGTAGCTTACATCGAGGCTCACCAGTAATAGACAGCAACCGTCAAAATTTTAGCGTCTGCGGCAGAGCATGGGCAATGCGGCAGACGCTTTTTGATTTAGTTGAAATTTGAATATAATGGTAGGTTTAAAACATGATAAAAAAATCCCTTGTCGGATATGTAACTTCACAGTTCTGACAAGGGGATTTTTTTGTGCAATTTGTAAAAAATACAAAAAATAGAAAATTTCGATTATTTTTTAAAAATTTTTCGAACTTTTGGACTTTGAAATGCATATATATAGTAGAAGGATAAAAAGTCTCTTCAAAATTTGATCAAAGGAAAGAAAGGGGAAAAGCCGGATGAACAAAAAAGCAGTGCTGTATGGTGGTCATCCACTGTAGGACGTGAAGGAAGTAACAAAATCAAAGTAAAACGAAAATCAGGAGGAATTGAATTATGTTTTGTGAAAAATGTGAAAAACGTGAAAAACACTTGGATGAAGGAGCTGCTTTCTGCCCGTACTGCGGAGCAGAACAGACAGCAGCGTCTGCACCCGTTGAACCGGCCGTTCAGCCGATGCCCGTAAATCAGCCGGTTGTTAGTACGCAGCCTCAGCCAATGCCCGTAAATCAGCCGGTTGTTAATACGCAGTCTCAGCCGATACCTGTCAATCAGTCTGTTCCGGGAGGATATAATCTCAACAGTCGGCAGGGAAATATGTCGCCTGAGTCCAGGCTTAAAATCATGGCGGCGGCTCTGGTCGGTCTGCAGTTTCTGATGTTGATACTATGGTTTATGCCGATTTTTCATCTTAACCTGACGCGTGAGGTATCCAGCATAAGAGGGCTGCCGGGTTTTGAGTTCGGTCTTTCGGATGTAGTAAACATGGCTTCTTCCGATACCAGCGTACAAGGTGCGGAATATATGCAGATCGTTACAGTAATTAGTGTAGCACTTCCGATACTGTCAATGATTCTGATGGTTGTTTACATGACCAAAGGCGTTCTTAATATGAAAGGTTCCAAAATATTTGGCAATACATGGGTTTCGGCAATATGGTTTCTGTTCTGGACGATCGGTCATTATGCGGATTATAACTCCGGAAGTTTGTCCAAGGCTACTTACGGAGTTGTTGAGGGTGTTTCGCCTACCTTTGCAGGAGTTCTCTACATACTGTCAGCAGCAGGAACTATCGTACTCTCGATTATTATGAGCCAGCAACTGAAGAAGACCGGAAAAGCAGCGATCAGCTATGCACCGCAGAACTTCCCTGATGTCAACAGATAAGTTTCATTCGATGGAGAGTATCCCCCACAGACCAATGTTGTCAACCTGAGCAAAAAATAAGAATATTATTCATTATTCTTTATTGTTATTCTTTATTCTTTTGAAATTTTTTAACAATAAAGAATAAAGAAGAAAGAATAACGAATAATGAAACACATTATTCTTGTTTAAGTTGACGGCATTGTTCCCACAGGCAAACTGATGGGGTGAAGGGATGAAATAAGCTGTAAAACGAAAACCTAAGAGAAAGAATTTCCCACCAAAAATAAAGAAAATAAAAAAATGAAAAGAGGACAAAAAATGAAAACATCAAACACGATCAGTAAAAAACTTTTTGCCGCTGTACTTGCGGCAGTTTTGGGTGCAGCAGCACTGTCCGCGTGCAGTAATGACAGCAACAGTCTGAATGTAGACACCAGCGATCCGGAGATCGCCGCAGCAGTGCAGGCAGAAGTGACCGATCCGATCCATTTTACTACCTCGAAAAATGCTGACGGCACGCTTGAGATCATCGAATACTCTGGAACAGACAAAGCGATAGTTATTCCCACAGCGATTGACGGAGCGGCTGTTACAAGCATCGGGTATGAAGCATTTCGTAAGAATGAATATATGGAAAGTGTTGTGATCCCGACTGGTATTAATATAAATTCTTATCCGAATGAAAGACGTGGTGCATTTGAAGAGTGCAAGAATCTGAAAACGGTTGTTGTTGACAGTACTGAAATTGGGGTATATGCTTTTGCGGATAGTTACCATGTCGAAAAACTTGTTTTAGGAAACAGTGTTGGAAGAATCGGAAGACGTGCTTTTTTCTATGCTGGTTTATTAACGGATGTTGATTTTAATCAGGTTAAGGTAATAGAAGATAAAGCTTTTTATCATGCTTTTGGTGAGGATTATCCGGTTTCGATCACACTGCCTGAAAGTGTAACAGAGATCGGGGAAGAAGCTTTTGAACATAACACAAGTTTGGTTTCGGTAACCATAGAAAATCCTGCTCTGATTATTGGTGAGCGGGCATTGGGTTATAATTCGTCTGAATCAATAGTTGAAGGATTTACCATTATAGCACCTGCCGGCTCAACAGCCGAACAATATGCAAATGAAAATGGAATCACATTTAAACCACTGACAGCAAACTAAACTGATTACGTAAAAAACAAATGCTGCACCTTCCTTTCGGGAGGATAATGCCCGGGCGTAAAGCCCAATGGTACTGTAATGTGCGGTACAGTTTTTGAGAAGGTACTTTGCATAGCTCTATACAAACAGCTTCGCACAGTGTCATGATTGGCATTACCCTCTCGAAAAGAGGGTGCGGTAAGATACGTTACCAGATTAAAGTTGCTTACAAGTTTTCATAAAATATTTCCCAAAACGAAAGTGTGTACAGTTAACCGCTGTACACACTTTCACCTTGTGTGCTAAATTTAGTTAGTGTAAAATAATTCTGGGACTTTATGGCGCGGCAATATTTGTAATAAACTTGAGTGCGAAATTGGGACCGGCGGCTCGCCGGAATTTAGTATAAAACTTGACTTTTCTCATTTGATATCGTATAATAAAAATATACAAGGTGACCGACCAATTACGGCAGTCCTCATTGAAATTTATAAGTTAAAAGTAACCGCTATCTTTCTCAGGGACAGGCGGTTACTTCTTTTTTATATCGTA
>CACYDD010000212.1 GCA_902773065.1 uncultured Ruminococcus sp.
CCTGCAAGAGAACGATCCTCGCCCTTGATGATGTCAGGAATCTCACTTGGCTGAATTTTTCCCTGCGCAACATACAATAATGTCCCTACAATAATTCTCACAAAATTATATAAAAAACCGTCCGCTTCAACGGTAATCGTCACCATATCATTTTCTTTGGATACGGATAGATTTTTGATCGTTCTGTGAAAATCGCCCTTTTCTCTATTGTCAAGCGTACAAAAGGATGTAAAATCATGATATCCTGTCAGGTGCTTTGCCGCTTCATTCATCAAGTCAATATCAAGCTGATACCAATAGTGCAGCGCATAGCCGTCAAGAAACGGATTCCTGATATCGGCGTTCCAAATCTTATAGATATACTCTTTTCCTTTGCATGAATATCTTGCATGGAAATCTTCATGCTCCTCTGCCGCAGACAGCACTGCGATACTGTTCGGAAGATAATGATTAATTGCTGCAGGAAGACGCTCAACGGGAATTCTGTGTCTTGTAAAAAAGCTCACACAGTACATATTGGCATGAACGCCCGAATCTGTTCTGCTGCAGCCTTTGATATCCGTTTCGCTCCCAAGAACTTTATATAATGCCTTTTGAAAGACCTCCTGCACGGTTACAGCATTATTCTGTACCTGCCAGCCGTGATAATGACTTCCGTCATACATCATTGTCAGTTTGATATTCCTCATAACTTCCCCTTACATACAATGCTGTCAACTTAAACAGGAATAATGTGTTTAATTATTCATTATTCTTTATTGTTAAAAAATTTCAAAAGAATAAAGAATAACAATAAAGAATAATATTCTCATTTTTTCTTAGGTTGACAACATTGCCCCTTACATGACCGCCGCAAACAGATGATTGCTTACAATGACCGCTGCAAACACCAGCACACAACCAATCAATGCAATTAAATCACGGTACGAAAAATGCAGTACCTTCATTCTGGTGCGGTTTTCTCCTCCGTTATAACAACGACATTCCATTGCCATGGCAAGATCGTTAGCACGTCTGAACGACGAAACAAAAAGCGGTATCAGTACAGGGATCAGTGCTTTGACACGCTGAAATATATTGCCGCTGTCCATATCTGCTCCCCTTGCTTTCTGCGCATTCATAATCTTATCGGTCTCTTCTAACAGCACAGGAATAAATCTGAGTGCTATCGTCATCATCATGGCAATTTCATGCACACTGACATGAAGATAGGTCAACGGTTTGAGTAACCTCTCAATCGCATCTGTAAGATCAGTTGGTGAAGTTGTATAGGTAAGTGCCGAACTGACCATCATCAGTATCGATATCCTGACAATGACAAATATCGCATTAGTAATACCGCCTGTGGTCAGTTTCAGAAACTCCCACTGCCACAGTACCTCTCCTGTTCCGTAAAACAGATTCAATATTCCTGTAAACAGTATGATAACTAAAATAACCTTTAAGCTTTTCAGATATTTCATAAAGCTTATTTTAGTCATCAAAATAACCAATAATGTAAAAAGAGTCATGATCAGCAATGATATAAAATTCTTACATAAAAATATAAAAACAATATACGCAATCAGCAAAACAATTTTTGCCCTTGCATCCATATGATGTATAAGCGATTTTCCCGGCATATACTGACCGAGAGTGATATCTCTAACCAAGTGCCATGACTCCTTTTTTCAAATTCCCGAAAGACAATTCAATACTTCATTGAATCCTTGTTCCAATGTCAGTGCGGCAGGGTTGACATTGACACCTTTTTCTCTTAAAAGCATCATTATTTTTGTGATCTGTGGTACTCTCAGACCAATTTTTTCAAGCTCCGCACCTCTTGAAAATACCTTTTCAGTTGTATCGAACATATATTTTCTGCCCTTTGACATCACAAGTATCCTGTCTGCTATTTTTGCAATATCCTCCATACTGTGCGAAACAAGCAAAACAGTGTTTTTCCGCACTTTATGATAATCAACGATCTGTGCCAACAATGCTTCTCTGCCCAAAGGATCAAGTCCTGCGGTAGGCTCATCCAATATCAGAACATCAGGATCCATAGCAATCACACCTGCAATCGCCGCTCTGCGCTTTTCACCGCCCGACAATTCAAACGGAGAACTGTCAAGCAATTCTTTCCTCAAACCTGTAAACTGTGCGGCGGAACGTACTCTTTTATCGATTTCTTCTTCATCCAGTCCCATATTTTTCGGTCCGAAGGCGATATCCTTATATACGGTTTCTTCAAACAGCTGGTATTCGGGGTACTGGAAAACCATGCCGACTTTAAAACGTACATTTCTGATTTTTTTCGGTTTATCCCAGATATCTTTACCGTTTAGATACACTTTCCCCTCTGTGGGTTTGCTCAGACCGTTCAAAAGCTGAACCAGTGTGGATTTGCCCGAACCCGTATGACCAATCAGCCCGACAAATTCGCCTTCTTCGATTTCAAAGCTGACATCATCAAGTGCTGTTTTTTCAAAGGACGTACCTGAGCCGTATACAAATTTTATATTCTCTGCTTTTATGACAGCCAATGCTTTCAACTCCCGGTTTTCATCAACTTTAAAATAGCTTCGACACATTCGTTTTCATCCAGAACACAATCGGGCAGTTCATAGCCGCAGCCTTTCAGCTGATAAACAAGCTCTGTTGCCTGAGGTACATCAAGTCTGTGTTTTTTCAGCAATTCTACTTTAGAAAATACTTCCCTCGGTGTGCCGGTGGTCAGTACCTTTCCCGAATCCATCATAATTACTCTGTCGGAAAGCACTGCTTCTTCCATATAATGTGTGATAAGAACAATGGTAATGCCCATATTTTTGTTCAGGTCAGTAATTGTTTTGATTACCTCATCTCTGCCCTGCGGATCAAGCATGGCAGTAGGTTCATCAAGAACGATACATTCGGATTCCATTGCAATGATACCTGCAATGGCAATTCTCTGTTTCTGACCGCCCGAAAGCTTATCCGGCGAATGAGTGCGGTAGTCATACATATCCACCGCCTTCAGCGCATTATCCACCCTTTTTCGTATTTCATCAGATGGGATACCAAGATTTTCGCACCCGAATGCAACATCCTCTTCAACAATTCCTGCAACGATCTGGTCATCGGGATTCTGCAAAACAAGTCCGACTTTTTTTCTGATATCAAACAATCTGTCATCGTCCTTGGTATTGATTCCGTCCACTGTAATATCACCTGTTGAAGGCAGATAAAGCGAGTTGAAATGCTTGGCAAGCGTGGATTTTCCCGAACCGTTATGTCCGACAATCGCAACAAATTCTCCCTTGCCGATTGTCATATTGACATCATTCAGCGCAAATTCATCAGATTTTTCTTCTTCTGCACGTTCATATTGAAAATATACATTTTTAACATTAATGAATTCTTCCATTCATCTCTCCCATATTGCTGTACTTCCGCACGGAAGTGTCAGTCCGCTTTGTGTTACATGAAGTCCTATTTCGGAGCTTGTTACAGTGCCGCCGAATTTCGGCTTGATCATCACACTTAGCAGGTATTCCATCACCGAAGGCGGTAATCCTGTTGTATAGGAATTCAGAATAAAAAAGCTTGCATCATCTGACAGGATCGGCAGGCACAATTCCACAAGTGAAAATAATTGCTCTTCCAGTTTCCATACTTCTCCCCCCGGACCTCTGCCATAGGAGGGCGGATCCATGATAATACCGTCATATTTGTTTCCTCGTCTGTGTTCACGCTGTACAAATTTCACACAGTCGTCAACCAGCCAACGGACAGGTCTGTCCGCAAGTCCGCTAAGGTGGGCATTTTCCTTTGCCCATTGCACCATTCCCTTTGAGGCATCAACATGGCAGACACTTGCCCCTGCTTCAAGGCAAGCAAGCGTTGCCGCACCTGTGTAAGCAAACATATTCAGCACCTTTAACGGTCTGTCTGCCGTCCTGATCTTATCTGAAACAAAATCCCAGTTGACAGCCTGCTCGGGAAAAACACCTGTATGTTTAAAGCCCATCGGCTTAATCCCGAAAGTCAAGTTTTTATAATTGATTTGCCACTGCTGAGGCACTTTTTTATTGTACTGCCATGCACCACCGCCGCTGGAGCTTCTTTTATAACGTGCGTGAGCCTGCCGCCAAAGCGGATGTTTCCTTTCTGTATGCCAGATGATCTGAGGATCGGGGCGAATCAGCACAATCTCTCCCCAACGCTCCAGACGTTCACCGTCAGAGCAGTCTATCAGCTCATAATCCTTCCATTGTGCCTCCCGCATTTACCTTTCCTCCGTTTTCTATATTTACCTTACACGCCATCATGAATACATTATGCAGAGCAGATTTCTTCCGCTCTGCACATACGAAAAATTATTTCTTTACTTCGAGAATCGCACCTCTGTTGCCTGAGGTAACAAGTGAAGCATATCGGGCAAGATAACCTGTTGTGATCTTCGGCTCTCTCGGCTGCCACTGACTGCGGCGTTTTGCAAGTTCTTCATCACTGAGCTGTACATTAATGGCATTGGCATTGATATCGATTTCTATGATATCGCCGTCTTTAATCAGAGCGATAGGACCGCCTACTGCTGCTTCGGGAGATACATGACCGATAGCCGCACCTCTTGTGGCACCTGAGAAACGTCCGTCTGTGATCAGTGCTACCGTACTGCCGAGACCACGTCCCATGATAGCGGAAGTCGGGTTCAGCATTTCTCTCATGCCCGGACCGCCTTTCGGACCTTCATAGCGTATAACAACAACATCACCGTCAACGATTTTGCCTTCGTTGATCGCCGCCATTGCATCCTCCTCACAGTCATAAACCTTTGCAGGACCGGAATGTTTCAGCATTTCGGGAGCAACGGCACTGCGCTTTACAACGCAGGAATCGGGAGCAAGATTACCTTTCAGAACAGCGATACCGCCTGTCTTGCTGTACGGCTCTTCAACGGGTCTGATTACATCGTGGTTTTTATTGACAACACCGCTGATATTTTCGGCAATGGTTTTGCCTGTTGCGGTGATAAGATTTGTTTTCAAAAGTCCGAGTTTGTTGATTTCATTCATTACGGCATAGATACCGCCGGCTTCGTTCAGTTCTTCAATATAAGTATGACCTGCCGGAGCAAGATGACAAAGGTTCGGTGTATGCGCACTGATTTCGTTAGCGATATCAAGATTGAGGTCGATACCACATTCATGTGCAATCGCAGGAAGATGAAGCATACTGTTGGTACTGCATCCGAGTGCCATATCCATTGTCAGGGCATTTCTGAAAGCATCCTCTGTCATAATGTCACGGGGACGGATATTCTTTTCAAGCAGTTCCATGATCTTCATACCAGCATGTTTAGCCAGCTGTATTCTTTCCGAATACACCGCCGGAATTGTACCGTTGCCGCGCAGTGCCATACCGAGAACCTCTGTCAGGCAGTTCATGGAATTGGCAGTATACATACCTGAACAGGAACCGCAGCTCGGACATACCTTGTTTTCAAATTCAAGAAGCTCTTCCGCTGTGATCTTACCGGAATTATAAGAACCTACTGCCTCAAACATACTGGAAAGGCTGCGTTTTTCTCCGCCGACATGACCTGCCAGCATCGGACCGCCGCTGACAAAAATTGTCGGAATATTCAGTCTTGCCGCTGCCATCAGAAGTCCGGGAACATTCTTGTCACAGTTCGGAACCATTACCAGTGCGTCGAACGCATGAGCGATCGCCATTGCTTCTGTTGAGTCCGCAATAAGATCACGGGTCACAAGAGAATATTTCATACCCTTGTGTCCCATAGCGATACCGTCACAGACAGCGATAGCCGGGAATACAACGGGATTACCGCCTGCCAGTGCAACACCCTGTTTTACAGCATTGACGATTTTATCTATGTTCATATGACCGGGAACGATCTCATTATAGGAGCTGACAATACCAATCATTGGTTTTGCGATTTCTTCATCTGTCATACCAAGTGCGTGAAGCAGCGAACGCTGCGGTGCACACTGTACACCCTTGCTTATTGCGTCACTATTCATTTCAATAACCTGCCTTTAAAATAAATTTTACATATGCCAAAATAGACATATATCGATTCTTCAACATATTATATTATAAGTTTTTATGACAGTATTGTCAAGGGTTTGATTTCGCAATTCTCTCTCAGCTTCTTATGCTTCTTATGTTGGATAAATTGATTGCCGCGCTTCAAATATAGACCTGAAACGCGGCAATTAATTTATGAAATTTTCAGGCTTATTTGACATTCACTATCTTTCAGCATTTCACGAACCTTTTCTTTATTGCTTCGATACCTTGGATAAACTGAACGTACATACCGATAAATCGACATGACATCATTTCCGTTTTCCTTTATTGTCTTTTGGATAGCAGCATTGATTTTCTTTTCCATATCCTCTTTGACAACTTGTATTTTTTCTTGATTACTGCATTGTACTTCAGTGATAATATCAAAACGAATACTTAACGCATCATTCTCTATTTTGGGAATCATTTCCGATTGTAAAGCTTTTATGGTATAAGTGATATTTTGATTTGTCAGGCTTTCTGTATAATTCTGTGCTTTCTGATTGATCATCAGAACTCCGACAGTTTCCTCACTGTTCAGCAGATAATGCTGTTTCCTGTCATTGCTGATCAATTTACTGCCTTTGACAGTTAGCGAATTTGTGCTTTTATCAATGCTGATATACGGCATTACCATATCATAGTATTGATTATTCCGGGCTGACACATAATCAAACAGCGAAAAATGAACCGTCGGCTGACTGACCGCATTACTGTCGGTCAGAACATTGATATCCTCCGACTGATAACCCATTTTTTCTACAGCCGCTGTCAGCGTGGTCTGAGCAGTTTTTTCCGATACCATAATATTTGTTGTTTTCATGATATCGTTATTACTCTCAAAGTACGAAAGTGCATTATCAATATGATCAGCCGCTTCCTCATTCAGAATGAGAAACAGGCATTGACTGAGTAAAATACTTTTTCCTCTCTGTTTTTCAAGATCAGTAATGGTTTCTTCCACGCTGTTTCCGTCTGCATAAATCAGCTTTACAGCATTTTCCCTCGTTTCGGATTCTGTATCAAGTGTAATAAAAGTCATAGTGTAATGCTGCCCCGATCTGTCGATACCGATTCCCTGAACAATCATCCGCTGATTCAGCTGGGCGGCACTGCAACCGCAAAGCATCGGAAATATGATTGCTGCACATAAAAGCAATGATGCTGTTCGAATCACTCTTTTCCTTACTTTCTCTGATTTTCTGTTTTTAAAATAATGAACGATCAGAACACTGACTGGAAACAGAACAGCAAGACGAATAACGATTGCTAAAACAACTCTTTGGTCAAAAACAAGATTTGCAGCGGCTGTATGAAACGACAAAAACAAAAGAACTGCATACAATACTCCGCTTAATATCAGAAATGCTCTCTTTTCTGTTTTTTCTTCCTTCGCTAAATAACCGAGCGAATGACGGATAACATATAATTCGGCTGATAGTAAACAACACAATGCCGAAAGCGTTATGCCGATATAAAACGGGTCAAACCTCTGAAGTACACCCGAACCGTCTATTGCATGAAAAAAGGGATAAGGACTGTTAAGCAGATACTCTCCCACCGAACCGCTTACAAGTATCAGCATAAATATTAAAAACAGATTCTGAAAGATATTCCACATCACGGCTGTTCTCAGGAATTTTCCCTTTGCAAAAATGCATAAGGCAATCAGCAGATCAATTTCAACCGTTTCCGAAAGAAGCATCATCACACCGTCATATATCGTATGATTTGAAAAATACCGCAAAGGAAGAAGATTATCGGGCGAATAGGATGGTATCAGAAATACGATCATCATAATAGCACCCAATATAACAGCAGCAAACGATATTGCCGAAAATCTTACAACTGATCCCAGCCCCTTAAATGCTGCATAAAACGCAACAATCAAAAACAATAATACAACAATATATGAACTAACGCTTGTCGGAGACATTTCTGAGGCAAAACCAGTCAGTCTGTAAAGATGATACAAAGCCAAATAAGAAAAATAAACGAGGAATATATACGATATTACTTTTCTGCCTTTTGACGAAAAATGAATCTCTTCACTGGTGATTTTTTTCTGATAAATAATGATCGGTACAAGGATCAATAAGGAGAATACTGCCGAAATCATCAGAGGCAAGAAAAGTTCCCATACAGAACCGCTTTCTGTAAAAGCAGTCGGATACAGCATAATGGTTGCTGTTCTGCATATGAACAACAGAACGAATAGCTGCCCTGAGGTAATTATTTGTTTTTCAGCCATTTGTCTGCACTCCCATCACATCCGCACCCGGCATATTCTGTATTTTTTCATTTTTTCCTGAAAGTGTTTTCCAGCCTGCCCGTACAAAAACATCACGCAAAGCAGAAGCTCCCAAAGGTGTGATCGGTGAAGTATATGGAATTCCAAAACTCGTTTTGCTGCATAGATTGATAAATACAAAACAGAACACCGCCGATATTCCCCAGATGCCCCAGATGCCACCTGCAATGGTAAAAACCAGTCTCAGAATTGCCGCCGGTGCATATAAATTCGGAATAATATACGAACAAATTGCCGAAACGGCTGCCACCATCAGCGTCGGCGCACCGATCAGCCCTGCATTGATCGCCGTATCACCTATCACCAATCCTCCGACAATACTGACTGCATATCCCAAAGGCTGCGGCATACGCAGACCCGATTCACGCATGATCTCATACACAAGCAGAATCAGCAGTGTTTCTGCCATCAGCGACAATGGCGTATCACCGATCGAGCCTGCTATTTTATTCAGCATTAATGTCGGGAACATTTCGGGATTAAATGTTCCAAGAGCGGTATAGATTCCCGGCAAAAGAACGGAAATGAAAAACGCCGCAAATTTCAGCCACCTTGTAAATGCAGCAAAATACGGTCTGTTGGAATAATCGTCAAGCGTCTGAAAATACTCTGCGAATAAATACGGTACGATCAAAGCAGACGGAACACCATCAATCAGAATGGCAATTCTTCCCTCCGTCAGTTTACCGCAGACGGTGTCGGGGCGTTCGGTGATACCAACAGTACGAAACGGAGAGATCCCTCCTCCGTCCTCCAGATAAGGCACAAGATAGCCTGCGGCTAGAACGGTATCAATATTAATTTCATTGATGCGTGCTTTCAGTCTGCCCAGTATTTCCTTTGAAGTAACATCATTCAAATAGCACAGACATATTTCCGTTTTCGATACATCTCCGACGGTATAAATTTCAAAATTCAGGTCTGTACTTTTCATCCGCCTTCGGAGCATAGACATATTAGTTCTCAGAGGCTCGACAAAACCTTCTTTGGAACCTCTTTGTATCACATCCGATTCAGGCTCGGAAATGCTCCTTGATTTATAGCCCTGAATCCCTACCGAAAGCATTGTTTCGCAGCCGTCGAGTGCAATCACAACAAAACCCGACAGTATGAATGTATACAGTTCGTCAAAGGTTCTGATTTCGGTTATGTCATCAATATACAATATCTTATTCTGAATATCGTTCAGACACTCTTTCGGTGTACCGCTGAACTGATATTCAAACAGCGGTTTCATAATGCCAAGAGCAAGTATATCCTTATTAATTAAATTATCAATCGATATCACCGCCGCATTGATTCCTGAAAGTGCCATTTCATGTACAGTCAGGTCTGCCGCACCATGAAAACTGCATCTGACATATTCAATATTGGAAGCAAGCGAAGAATTTAGATACGTTTTCTTAATATCAGTGTTTTTATGATTCTTTTTGGAATAAACCGATTTTATGACATTGATAAATTCGTACATTTCATCACCTTCTCTTATACATTTTTTCCGAAATGGTCAAATCTATACAACTAAATCGCATAATCTGTATTTTTCGGAACAAAATAACTTTAGCAGCTTACGGAGGGATGAAAATGATAATTTCTGCTATCAGAACAATTTTGCTATATACTATTATTATCATCACGGTCAGGATCATGGGAAAACGTCAGATCAGCGAATTGCAGACAAGCGAGCTTGTCATTACTATGCTGATGTCCGACATTGCCGCAATTCCGATGCAGGACACCGAGCAATCCATGCTCAGCGGTATGATACCAATATTCATACTTTTGATCTGTGAGATACTGATTTCTGTTTTCATGCTGAAAAACACAAAATTCCGAAAGCTGATATGCGGAAAACCTGTTATTGTTATCAATGATGGAAAAATAGACCAGAAAGCAATGTCGGAACTAAGGATCAGCACGGAGGAGCTTTTTGAAGAACTGAGGCAAAAGGATGTTTTCAGACTTGAAGATGTTGCCTTTGCCATTATCGAAACCAACGGTAAAATGAGTATATTAAAAAAACCCGGAAGCGATACAGTAACGGCAAAACAACTTGGCGTACAGACACATGACAGCGGTATGCAGACGGTAATTGTAAGTGACGGAGAAATTGCATCTTCTTCCATGGAATTTTGTGACCTTGACAATAACTGGCTGAAAAATACGCTGAAAAGAGAACAAGTTAAGTTAAGTGATATTTTTATCATGACTGCGGACAGAAGCAAAAAATACAATATTATCAAAAAGGCGGATCACCTGTATGCATAGAATCATCAGTACAATTTTTATATCAATTCTGACTCTTTTTATTGTTGTAGTCGGCTTTACGATCAATACAAGAACCACGAATTCCATCAATGAAAACATCACTGCCGCAATGAACCTGAAGAACAACGGCGACAGTGAAGGCGCGAAGAGAGAATTGCAAAAGGCAATCGACGAATGGGATCACACTATTGAAATCATGCTGTTGTTTGAATCACATGGTAAACTTGACCGCATCGAAGAATCACTGAAACTTTCTGAAATGTATCTTCAGAACGGCAATACGAATATGTTCAATGAAGAGTGCAAAAGATCAAGTATTCTGATAGAACATTTCAACGATCTCGAATATCCTACAATTTATAATATTTTTTAAAAGAAAAAGAGGAGAGAATTTCTCTCCCCTCCCATGTTGGTTTTAACAACTATATTATCAATCTTTCAGACATTTTACCATGACAGCTTTCTGTGCATGGAGTCTGTTTTCGGCTTCTTCAAAGATTTCGTTTGCATGAGCTTCAAATACATCCTCGGTAATTTCCTCGCCTCTGTGTGCAGGCAAACAATGCTGTACCATTGCATCAGGTTTTGCAAGTGCCATCAGCTCGGCATTGACCTGATAGCCGTCAAATGATTTCCTGCGTTTTTCTGCTTCTCCTTCCTGTCCCATGGAAGCCCATACGTCTGTGATCACAACATCGGCATCCACAACTGCTTCTTTCGGTGTGCGGAACAGTGAGAATTTATCGCCGTATTCCTTTGCAAAATCCAGCACCTGACTGTCAGGCTCATAGCATTCAGGACACGCAACTGCTATTGACATACCTGTCTTTAATGCACCCACAATCAGTGAATTCATCATGTTATTGCCGTCGCCGATAAATACCATTTTCAGTCCTGCCAATTTTCCCTTGAATTCACGGATCGTCATAAGGTCGGCAAGAATC
>CACYDD010000213.1 GCA_902773065.1 uncultured Ruminococcus sp.
AAACAGAAAAAAGCGCTGACCCGGATCCTGATATCGGCAGCGCTTCTGATCCTTGTTAATCTGATCAGACTGCCCCGGCTGCCATCAATGCTGCTGTATCTGGCAAGCTACCTTGTCGTTGGCTATGATGTCCTGCGAAAGGCGTGGAAGGGGATCCTGAACCGTCAGCCTTTTGATGAGTGCTTCCTGATGGCCGTGGCGACCATCGGGGCAATCGCTCTTGCGCTGTATGAAAAAAGCGGCGATTTTAACGAGGCGGTTGCTGTTATGCTGTTTTATCAGATCGGCGAATGGTTTCAGAGCTATGCTGTCGGAAAAAGCCGCAGAAATATTACCGAGCTGATGGATATCCGCCCTGATTATGCAAATATCGAAACGGACGGTGAGTTGGAGCAGGTTGATCCCGATGAAGTAGAAACAGGTACGGTAATTGTTGTTCAGCCGGGAGAAAAAATCCCGATCGACGGTATCATTATTGACGGAAATTCTACCCTTGACACAGCAGCACTGACAGGGGAAAGCCTTCCCCGTGAGGTAAGGGTAGGTGATGAAGTCATCAGCGGTTGTATTAATTTGAATGGCTTGCTGAAAATCAAAACGACCAAGGAATTTGAAGATTCGACTGTATCAAAAATCCTTGACCTTGTGGAGAATGCGACATCAAGAAAATCAAAATCGGAAGATTTTATTACAAGATTTGCAAGAGTCTATACACCTGTTGTTGTGTTCAGTGCTTTGGCACTTGCTGTATTGCCGCCGCTGTTTTCAATGCTGGTTTTGTCTGTCGACCCGCAGTGGCATGATTGGATTTACCGTGCGCTGACCTTCCTTGTAATCAGCTGCCCTTGTGCACTTGTAATCAGCGTACCGCTCAGTTTTTTTGCAGGGATCGGCGGTGCAAGCAGGGAAGGGGTACTAATAAAGGGTTCAAACTACCTTGAAGCCTTGTCAAAAACACGCACAGTCGTTTTTGACAAAACGGGTACATTGACAAAGGGCGTTTTTGAAGTAACCGAAATCAATCCCAGCGGCATTGAGAAAACAGAACTTTTGCTTCTGGCTGCTGCTTCCGAGCAGTATTCGACCCACCCGATAGCGGTTTCCTTAAAAAATGCCGCAGGAAAAGAAATCAATAAAAAAGCGGAAGAGGTGGAAGAAATCGCAGGACACGGTATTCGTGCAAAAGTAGGAGAAGATATTGTCTGTGTGGGAAATACAAAGCTGATGGAATCCGTAGGGGCAGAGTGTAATGCTGTCCGCACAGTCGGTACGGTCATTTATGTTGCTAAAAACGGAAAGTATATCGGAAATATCATCATTTCGGATATAATCAAAGAAAACTCTGTCAGGGCGGTTAAGGAACTGAAAAAATCGGGTATCAGAATGACTGTTATGCTCACAGGCGATACACAGACTGTTGCTGAAAGCGTTGCAGAAAAACTTGCTATTGACGAAGCTTACAGTGAACTGCTGCCTTCCGATAAGGTAAGCAAGGTAGAGGAGCTGTTGAAAAACAGTGACAAAAATGAAACACTTGCTTTTGTAGGTGACGGCATTAACGATGCACCTGTGCTGTCAAGAGCAGATATTGGTATTGCAATGGGTGCAATGGGTTCGGATGCGGCGATAGAAGCGGCAGATATTGTTCTGATGGATGACGACCCGATGAAAATTTCAAAGGCAATTAACATTTCTAAAAAATGCCTGAGAATTGTCAATGAAAATATCTGGTTTTCAATCGGCGTCAAAGTTGCCTGCCTTATACTTGGTGCTTTGGGGCTTGCTAATATGTGGATTGCCATATTTGCCGATGTGGGTGTAATGGTAATAGCGGTGCTGAATGCAGTCAGATGTCTGAGAGTAAAGAATGTTTGAAAATGAATGATAAAGAAAATTGCCCCCACCTTTGGGGGCAAATGGAATCAATCATCATAATGACCCTTGCACTGGTATATCTCGATTTGTCCGTTTGAAATGCGGTAAACAAGACGGTTCACTTCATCTATCCGACGACTCCAGTATCCGTTCAGATTGCCTTTCAGCGGTTCAGGCTTTCCTGTTCCGTCAAAGGGGCAGCGAGTCAATTCTTTTAGCAGGGCATTGATTCGCTTGAGGGTCTTTTTATCCTGTTTCTGCCAGTAGAGATATTCCTCAAAGGCTTTTTCGGTAAATGTCAGATTACTCATCAGCAAGCACTTCCAGATCTTCAAGTGTCTTGGTTACTGTCTTGCCCTCTTTCATCTGTTCAATGCTTTCATTAAGGGCGTTCATATTGGACGCACTGTAAAAAGGGTCGATCGAAACCTCAAACGGCAGACGTTTTTCTCTTGCCATTTTTTTCGCAAGCATGACGACAGCTGTTGTCATGGTCATTCCAAGTTCATTGCAGATCGTGTCAAAATCCTTTTTTAATCCATCGTCCATTCTGATGCTGATTGTAGTTTGTGCCATAGTAACACACTCCTTTCTATTACCATTATAGCATAAATTGAATATGTTGTAAATACATTGTATTCTCCGGCGAGCCGCCGGTCCCTATTTCGCGCTTAGTTTTATTGAAAACCATTACTTTGATTGCCGCGCCAAAATAATTTTACACCAATATTTCTTTAAAAATGGAGGTAATAATTATGTATGAATCAATTCGCATGGAAGATGGCTTGATTTACCAAGTATGGCTGAGAAACTTATTAAAGGCGGTGAGAATGTGGCATATAATGAGCTGATCAAAAACTTTGAACGAATCCGTGATTATATGCGTGATTTTTATGTTTACGGTTTTAAAAGCCGTGATGATTATACCAATAAAAGTGCAAGATCTTATGATGATGAGCGCAGAAGGCTGGAAAGCTGGCTCGGAGATCATATGGGATTTCGTCAGACTGCTGACGGCAAAAATGTTTTCATTTCCATTAACAGCCGTATCACCCACCATAATCCGCTTTATAAGGCGTGGAAGGCAAAAAGCTTTACCGACGGCGATATCACGCTTTTTTTCATTATATTTGATATACTTTATTCTCCTGAAATAAAACTGACCAATACGGAGATAACAGAAAAAATCGACAGCGAATATCTATGCTTTTTTGATGAGCCCAAGGTGTTTGATTCATCTACTGTCAGGAAAAAGCTGAAAGAATATGAAAGTCAGGGTTTATTGGTTTCCGAAAAACAGGGAAAATCATTATATTACAAACGTGCGGAATCGGTCAAGTTTGACCATACCGTTATTCTTGATTTTTTCTCCGAGGTTGCTCCGTGCGGCGTGATCGGTTCATTTTTGTTGGATAAAACAGACACACATGAAAACAGTTTCGGCTTTAAACACCATTATATCAATCATACCCTTGACAGCGAAATCATGTACCGTCTGTTTCAGGCAATGCACAACAAAAGCGAGATCGAGATCGAAAAGGTAACACGAAGATCAAGCCGTAAGCGAACGATGAAAGTTGTACCGCTGAATATTTTTATCAGTGTGCAGAACGGTAGACAATATTTAATGGCATACCGACGGCACAGCAGGAGAATTACTTCTTATCGTCTTGATTATATTACAAATGTCAAAGAACTCAAACAGGCAGATGATTTAGATGAATTAAGGGACATTCTTGACAATATGAAAAAATATATGTGGGGTGTGAGCACACAGGGCAGGGGAGGACGAAGGGAAACCGTTGAATTTATCATAACCTATAATTCTGACGAAGAATACATATATAACCGCCTTGTCAGGGAAAAACGCTGTGGTACGGTTGAAAAAATCGGTGAGAATTCCTGTCGTTTTTATGCCGAAGTTTATGACACCAATGAAATGCTGACATGGATTCGTTCTTTTATATGCAGGATTACCTATATCAACTTTTCCAACAAAGAAATTGAAAATCAGCTCAGAGAAGATTTGAACGCCATGTACAGGCTTTACGGTTTGGAGTGAGAAAAATGTTGTTTCATGAAATTTACGGTGCTTATTTCAATACTGTATCACAGATCATCAAAAAGGCGGTATCAGTTCCCGTAACAGATAAAGACATTCGTGAACTGATCAGTCAATATGCCTTTTCGGAAAGTATGCTCAGTATTGAAACAGCACTCAAAGAACAGCACTGGCAGCTTCTGAAAAGGGATGGCACAACACCAATTAAAAATGAACCTGATATATCGCTGACACTGCTGCAAAAACGTTGGCTGAAAGCGATATCGCTTGATCCGAGGATACAGCTGTTTGACTGTGACTTTTCATTTCTTGACGATACTGAACCGCTGTTTACCAATGAAGATTATTATATTTTTGATAAATATGCAGACGGCGACGATTTTGAGAATGAGAATTATATCAGAAA
The DNA here is from genome assembly GCA_902773065.1 of uncultured Ruminococcus sp. Taxonomy (GTDB): domain Bacteria; phylum Bacillota; class Clostridia; order Oscillospirales; family Acutalibacteraceae; genus UBA1213. The sequence continues at coordinate 4,344 of CACYDD010000213.1, forward strand.
TTTCAGAACAATATTAAAGGCTGTGCATGAGCATACGCCTTTAAGTATTGAAATGACCAATAAAAAGGGAAATACTCTCAGCTTTGATGTTATTCCCGAATATCTGGAATATTCCGAAAAGGATGATAAATTCAGACTGCTTACAAGCGGCAACAGACACGTTTCAGTGATAAACCTTGGTAGGATCATCAGCTGTAAGCCTTATGAAGGCAAAGCAGAACTCCGCCGCACGATACCGGAAAAACCTCATATGCGTTCTGTTACCCTTGAACTTTATGACGAAAGAAATGCACTTGAAAGAGTGATGCTGCATTTTTCGCATTTTGAAAAGGAAGCGGAAAAAATCTCCGACAATTTATACAGAGTCAAAATTCATTATGAGCAAAGCGATGAAACCGAAATGGTCATACGAGTGCTGTCCTTCGGACCTATGGTTAAGGTAACAGCTCCTGCAAAATTTGTAGGACTGATCAAAGGACGGCTCAGAAAACAAAAAAGCTGCGGACTTTAATGGTTCGCAGCTTTTTTTCCATGATTATGAAAGTTTCTTCTGTTATAGTAGATACATGATCAAAACAAGGGAGGAAACAATGTGTTATTAACAATTACGATGACAGGAAAAAATACGCAGGATCTGGGCTACCTTTTACATAAGAATCCGTATAGAGCGCAAAGCTTCGATTTAAGCTTTGGAAAAGCCTATGTGTTTTATCCCGAACTTTCGGATAAAAAAACAACAGTGGCTTTGCTTCTCGATATTGACCCGATCGACCTTGCAAGAGGGAAGGTAGGTTCTAAGGACGGAGGACTGTTTGATTATGTCAATGACAGACCCTATGTGGCTTCGTCATTTATGAGTACAGCACTGGTAAAGGTGTTTGGTACAGCCATGTCGGGAAAATGCACGAAGCGTCAGGAGCTTGCGGATACGCCGCTTGATCTTGAAGTCTGTGTTCATATGCTGCCGTGCAGAGGCAGCGACAGTTTAGCAGAAGAAATTTTTGAGCCGCTTGGTTATGAGGTGAAAACAAAAAGTTCAATTCTGGATGAAAAATTTCCTGAATGGGGCGAAAGTGCCTATATTGACCTTACACTCACCGGCAAGGTAAAGCTTTCTGAGCTTTTGAATCATCTGTATGTGCTGATTCCTGTTTTTGATAAACAAAAGCATTATTATGTCAGCGAGGATGAAATTGACAAGCTGCTAAAACACGGCGAAGGATGGTTGTCGGGACATCCTGCAAGAAATAAGATTATCAGAAGATATTTTGATATGCGCAAAAGCTATGCCAATAAAGCAATCGGAAGACTGCTTGAAGCGGAAGGCGAAACAGGTGAAGACGCTGAACCCGAATCATCAAAAACGGAAACAGGAGAAAAGAAAACACCGCTGAATCAGCTGCGCATGGAAGCGGTAAAAAATGCGGTGCTGAAAAGCGGGGCTTCGTCGGTCATCGATCTTGGCTGCGGCGAATGTAAGCTGACTGCTTTGCTTTTGCAGGAACAGCAGATTAAAAAAGTCACAGCGGCTGATGTATCGGTAAGAACGCTTGAAAAGGCAAAAAAACGGCTGCATTACGACAGAATGATGCCGTACAAAAAGAACAAGCTGACACTCATGCAGGCTTCTCTGACCTATAAAGACCCGAGATTTTCGGGGTATGATACTGCCTGTGTGATCGAGGTCATTGAACATCTTGACCCTCAGAGAATACCGTCATTTGAAAAATCCGTATTTGAATATGCCGTGCCGAAAACCGTAATTATAACAACACCGAACAAAGATTATAATGTATTGTACGAAACAATGGAAAACGGTGAACTGCGGCATACCGACCACAGGTTTGAGTGGACAAGAGAAGAATTTAAAAGTTGGACGGAGCATATATGCAGTACGTTCGGCTATATCGTAGAAATAAGCGAGATCGGAAACCGTGACGAAACATACGGTTCTCCGACTCAGATGGGAGTGTTTACAAAATGCGTATAGAAATACCCGAATTTGCCCTTGTTGCGATGATCGGTGCGACATCAAGCGGAAAAACGACCTTTGCCAATCAGCATTTTTTGTCTACCGAGGTTTTATCCTCCGATTTTTTCAGAGGGATGGTAAGCGATGATGAAAATGATCAGGATGTTTCAGCTGATGCCTTTGACCTGCTTTACTATGCGGCGGAAAAGCGTCTGAACCGTATGAAAACAACTGTGATCGATGCGACCAATTTGCAGAAAAATGCCAGAAAACAGGTAATTGAACTTGCTCACAGACAGAACGTACACAGCGTTGCCATTGTGCTGAATCTTCCCGAAAAAGAGCTTGTCAAAAGAAATGAAAACAGAGCTGACAGAGGTTATCCCGAAAGGGTTGTCAGAAAGCATTGTTCTGACCTCCGCAGAAGCATCAGGAATTTAAAGCGTGAAGGGTTTCGTTTTATTTATGTCCTGAATTCTCAGGAGGAAATAGACAATGCCGAAATCATCCGTACAAAACTCTGGAATGATAAAAAGGAAGAACACGGACCGTTTGATATTATCGGAGATATTCACGGCTGTTATGACGAGCTTGTCATGCTTCTAAAAAAGTTGGGATATATCGTAAACGACAACGGTATAATGACTCACCCAGAGGGCAGAAAGGCAGCTTTTCTTGGTGACCTTTGCGACAGAGGTCCGGAAAACACAAAGGTATTAAGGCTTGTGATGGATATGGTTCGCTCAGGGAATGCAATCGCCGTTCCGGGCAACCATGATGTCAAGTTTCTGAAATATTTGCAAGGAAAGAATGTTCAGCTGACCCATGGTCTGGAGATCACCGTTTCTCAGATTGAAAAGGAAAGTGATGAATTCAGGTCAGAGGTAAAAGAATTCATTAATGGTCTTGTCAGTCATTATGTCCTTGACAGCGGCAAACTTGTGATTGCTCATGCAGGACTGAAGGAAGAATATATCGGCAGAGGGTCTGCAAGGGTAAGAGAATTCTGTTTGTATGGTGATGTAACAGGAGAAACCGATACATACGGCTTACCTGTCCGCCTCGACTGGGCAGCAGATTACAGAGGAAGGGCAACGGTTGTTTACGGTCACACACCTCAACAGGAAGTACAAGCAGTAAACGGAACATATTGTATCGATACAGGCTGTGTATTCGGTGGAAAGCTGACAGCATTCCGCTATCCCGAAAGAGAAACCGTCAGTGTTGATGCACTTGCTCAGTATGATGAACCTGCAAAGCCGATGAGAGAGATACCAAAAGAAGATGACGATATGCTGATGCTCGGTGATGTGTCGGGAAAAATGTATATTAATACGGAGCTGATTCCGTCGATTACCGTTCAGGAAAACAATTCTGCGGCGGCACTGGAGATCATGTCACGTTTTGCGGCAGACCCACACTGGTTGATCTATCTTCCGCCTACTATGTCACCGTGTAAAACAAGTAAGCTGGAGAACTATCTGGAACATCCGCTGGAAGCATTT
>CACYDD010000214.1 GCA_902773065.1 uncultured Ruminococcus sp.
AAGGACGGCAGACCATTTAAAAAATCCTACAGAAAATTCGCCATCAAGGGTTTTGTCGGTCAGGATGATTACGGTTCGATGAGTGAAGTGATGGAACGGCGTATTAAGGAGTATTATAAAAATCCTGACAGCGGTATCGGTTTCGGTCAGCTGCCTGACCTGATTCTTCTCGACGGCGGCAAAGGTCAGGTATCGGCGGTTCGCCCTGTTCTTGAGAAATACGGGCTGAATATTCCGCTTTTCGGTATGGTCAAGGATAACCACCACCGTACAAGAGCGATTACCGATGAGGGACATGAAATTGCCATCAATTCCAAAAGAAGGGCATTTACATTGGTATCGGGAATACAGGACGAGGTTCACCGCTTTGCAATAGGCTATCACAGGCAGAAGCACAGCAAACGCTCCTTTGCAACATCGCTGACAGAAATCGAGGGGGTCGGTCCGTCAAGGGCAAAGGCACTGATGACGACATTCAAAACCGTGAGCAGAATCAAAGAAGCCGAATCCGAGGAGCTGATGCAGGTCAAGGGAATGACACGTCCTGCGGCGGAAGCAGTCTATCATTATTATCATAAAACAGCGGATAATGCGGATAAGGATTAGCATTTTTAGAAAAAATTAAATTATTTGTAAATATATGTAAAAAAGCTATTGACTTTTTTGTTGAATTCAAGGATAATTATACTATATGTAGTTATTGATAAAAGGAAAGTGGATATATGAGAGTGATTACCGGCTCGGCAAAAGGCAGAAGGCTGCAGTCACCTGTGGGGGATGATGTCAGACCTACCACCGATGTTGTCAAGGAAGCTGTTTTCAGTATTATACAGTTTTCGGTTGAAGGAAGCCGCTTTCTCGATGCCTTTGCAGGCTCGGGACAGATGGGGATCGAAGCATTGAGCAGAGGTGCAGCGAAAGCATATTTTATTGACAGCAGCCGCCGTTCAATGAATATCATCAAAAACAATATCAAGCTTTGCAATTTTGAGGACAAGGCGGAAACGGTAACTGCGGATACGCTTTCGTATCTGTCCCGTACTACAGAGAAATTTGATATTATCTTTCTCGATCCGCCCTATCAGACAGGGCTTTTGCAGGCGGCACTTGAAAAAGTACCGGATATTCTTGCGGAAGAGGGAGTGGTGATTTGCGAACATCCGAAAGAGGAAACACTTCCTGAACCCGTTGAAAACCTCACGCTCAGCAAAAATTACCGATACGGAAAAATTGTAATCAGTGTTTACACTAATTCACTTTAATATTTTCAGGTAACTTGAGGTGCGGGAATGAAGTTGAGCTTATGAAGAAGTAGTGAGTGTAACGAACGAATACGCAAATTGGGACCGGCGGCTCGCCGGGTGCGAAGGTGATGAATATGACAACAGCAATCTGTCCGGGAAGCTTTGACCCGGTCACATACGGTCATGTGGATATTATCAAACGTGCCGCAGGAATGTTTGACAAAGTTATTGTGGCAGTTCTGGTAAATGTGCAGAAACAACCGTGGTTTACAATAGAGGAAAGAACAGACCTTCTGAAAAAAGCAACAGCAGGGATCGAAAACGTAGAAATTGTCGGGTTTGACGGACTGCTTGTTGATTTTGCCGCCGCCAATCATGCCGGCGTAATTGTTAAGGGATTAAGAGCAATATCTGATTTTGAATATGAATTTCAGATGGCACTCACCAATCATAAACTCAATCAGGACATTGAAACTGTTTTCCTTACAACAAGTGCGGAAAATATGTATCTCAGCTCAAGTATCGTAAAACAGGTAGGGTTGCTTGGCGGCGATATATCGCCCTTTGTACCCGAATGTGTGCATGATGAGATATTATCAAGAATAAGACAAAGGAGCAGACAAAATGAAAATTGAAATGCTGATAGATGAACTTCAGGAAATTGTTGACGAGGCATTTACCTTGCCCCTCAGCGGAGGCAAAACTGTTGTTAATACAGAACGTCTCAAAGAAATTATCGAGGATATGAGAATCAATCTCCCGATAGAAGTAAAACAGGCAAAAAGTATTGCGGCTGACCGTACCAATATTCTTAACAAGTCCAAAGCAGAAGCTGAAAATTTGGTGCAGGAGGCCGAGGAACGCTCCAAGAATATGGTCGGGCAGGCAGAAGACAAATCAAAAACGATGGTTCAGCAGGCCGAGGAAAAATCCAAAAATATGGTAAAGCAGGCGGAGGAGAGATCCAAAGCGATGGTAAAGCAGGCCGACGAAAAAGCAAAAGCAATGGTTCAGCAGAGCGAAATCGTCAGAGCAGCACAGCAGCAGGCACAGGAAATTCTGGCCAGTGCCAATCATCAGGCATTTGAGATCAAAAATGCTGCGAACATCTATATCGATAACATGATGAAAAAGGCGGATGATGAGCTGTCGAAGAATCTTGCGGAAGTGAAAAAGACCCGTCAGAGTCTGAAAAACTACCAACAGAACCAGCAGAATCAGCAGAATCAGCAGCGTAATACAACAAAGCAACCGCCGAGAAGTACAAATGCAGCCAGAAAGTAATGAGGAAACAGATTATTAAGATATTTAAGGAAAATGAAAAGGAATAAAAGGAATCGTATCCGATAGGAACGGATACAGGAGCATTAGTGGGTGATTATATGAAAAAGGCAATTTCCCGGATGTTGTTTGTGTTGTTTTTCGGATTTGCCGTTGCACTGTTCGCCGCTTGTTTTATGCTTGTACTCAGTAATATCAAAAGCAGCTCCGATACGGGTGATCTGGCAGGTGTGCCGATCAATATCGAAGATGAAAATGAATCAAGCTACAGCAGGATCGATGAACTGTCACTGTCTCAGGCAGACCAGACAGAGGAAATCAGTGTCAATTACGGCTATGATTGTCTGAGTGACAGCAATCAGAGGTATCTTTATCACCAGATGGAGGAAAAGGTATATCATATTTCTAACGAATCGGATGTAAACGGTAATTATAAGACTGAAAGGATCACAGTCAAAGATGTTGAAATGTCCGAGGATGCGATCAGAGCAGCGTTGAATGCGTTTGTGTTTGATAATCCGCAGATTTTCTGGCTGAATAATATTTTCGGCTATACGAACCTTGATGGTTCTACTTATGTGGAATGTTATTCGGTATTACCGGCGGATGAATGCAGCAGAAAAATTGAGGCGTTTACAACAGAAATAGAAAAGCTGACGGAAAATATGGATTCCGCGCTTTCGGATTATGACAAGGAAAAGCTTCTCCATGACAGATTGCTGGAAAAATGCAGCTATAAAGACGGCGTGTATTCGATGGATCACGGCTGGCAGTATTTTTCTGCATACGGTGCTGTGGTGGAGGGTGAGTGCGTGTGCGAGGGCTATGCCAAAGCAATGCAGATCCTTTTGAAAAGCTGCGGTATTACAAGCTGTACCATAAGGGGTGTGGCAGACGGTATCAATCATATGTGGAATGTGGTGCTGCTGGACGGTAAATGGTATCATCTTGACCCGACCTGGGACGATAATGAGGAAACCATCTCCTATGAGTATTTCAATGTGACTACAGAGGATGTTTCATTCAATCACAGTATTTCCAATACACTCGATCAGTCAGAAACAGGCGGATATGAGGACAATGCGAATTTCTTTGTCCCTGATTGTGTATCGGAGGATATGAATTATTATACAGTTGAGGGTGTGACCTTTGATTCTGTCAGCGATGAAAGCTTCAATATGATGGTGGATTATATCACTGGAAGAGTTAACAGCGGTGAGCATTATATTGCGATCAAAGTCGGTCCGAACCTTTCTTTCAGAGATTGTGTCCGGGAGATGTTTGAAGATCCCAACAACAGCTTTTTCCGGTATGTTGACAAGGCAAATGAGTCACTTGATGAAGACCATCAGATCCAGCACAAGGGCGTCAAGATCCTGAAAAATGAGGACAGAAAGACGATCCGGCTCAGAATTAATTATTAAAATAAAAGCAGACGGCATATATTGTTCGGAATTGAACAATATATGCCGTTTTTGATAATTTAGGAGTAAAAAAGTTTGTTATTTTCGATTAGTTTTCATGTTTTCAATTAAAAAAAGCTATGTTATAATTACTATAACATAGTCATCAAAAAATCAGATAAAGGAAAGTGTTTATGAGGTACAGATTTATTTCGGACAGCCATACCCACAGTGAATGTTCATTTGACGGAATCGACAGTGTTATTATGATGTGCGAGCAGGCAACAGCCATTGGCTTGTATTCCATTGCTGTAACGGATCACTGCGAATGTAATGAATATTTTGAAAAAAATGTCCGTGAGGATATCACCCGTTCTGTCATGCAGATCTCAAAGGCAAGGGCGATGTATCACGACCGTCTTCATGTATACACGGGAATCGAACTGGGACAGCCGACACAGGATATTGAGGCGGCAAAAGATGCACTTTCTCTTACTGATTACGATTTTATTCTCGGCTCTCTTCATAATCTGAAGGACGAGCAGGATTTTTATTTTCTGGAATATACAGAGGAAAATATGTATGCACTTCTCGACAGATACTTTGACGAGCTTCTGGAGCTTGCCCGTCAGAACCTTTTCGACA
>CACYDD010000215.1 GCA_902773065.1 uncultured Ruminococcus sp.
ACCTGCACCGGTTGAGCCTGAAGCAGTACCTGATGCTGCTGAAGCAGATGCATAAAATCATCTAACAGAATCAAATACCAGTGTTCGAAAACGGGACCGGAGTTGATCTCCGACCCGTTTTTTTAATGCTATCTGCCTAAAACAATTGTTTTCGATTCAGTTCATAAGTAAATATCTTTGACGATTCTGATTATGTAAAATATATTTGGTTTATTGTTTGGTGCCATAATCCAGACACAGAATTATGCAATAAGGGAGGATTGAAATGAAAAAAGAATTTAAAGTAATTGTCAGTGTCATTCTTTCGTTGACGTTCATTGTCTCGTATTTGAACTTGATGACGAATGAGGTATCTGCAGCATCGGCCAGGATCGAGCTGGGTAAGGCTATTACCTGTCCTCAGGATGATTATACTTATGAATTCAGACCTGATAAGACCGGTTATTATTTGTTGGATGAACGTGATTTTAGCAGTGAGAGTATTATTGAGAACGGCACACAAGAATATCTGGAGCTCTCTCATGTCATTCCTGTCGGTCTTTATACTCCATTTGACGGTGGTTCTTATCAGTCGATTTATTATATGGAGTATGGAAAGTCATACACTGTTCATTTCGAGACTGCTTGTGAGTTTATGCTTAGAAGAGCTGATAAGTATGTTGCTCTGAACATCGGTAATCGTGAGGTTACTGCTTCACTGGATAAGCCGTTTACATTGTCAATAACACCTACATTATCTTCAAATCTTCAGCTTGATGAGGGTGTAAGCTATTGGTGGACCGACATTCCGAATGATCCTAATTATTCAACTTCTTCTATCACACTTAATCTTCGTCAGCTTTTGAACGAGAACGATCAATTCGTTTATACATACGGATATGATGATAGGAATAGTGATTTCGGTAAGGGATTTGTCTCTTGCTATGTAAGTGTTGTTTATAACGGTGACGAATTCGGATGGTGGGTAACTTATGATATCTTCGGTTATGCTACTGAATACTCTTCAGAGTGTTGGGCTTACGCGCCGGATGATGATTATGAACATGGTTTGCCATATGGTTATGATTTTGACGATGAGTTTTTCGATGTTCAAACAGAAAAGCCTGCCGGTGTGAATGTTAGTTATCAATGGCATAAAGTTGATTCTGCTAAGAAGAAAGCCGGAAATTATCAGAATGAATCTGAACTTTTTACAGCTATAAATGGTCAAACCGCCAATTATTTCAATTTTGATCAAAGTGCACGTAATACGTTAGGTACTCCCTATTACGATATGAATGGCGATGATACACATGTTTATCATGAATTGGCTTGTGTAGTTAGATTCTCTAAAGGCAACACATTTGTTGAACGGATCTTATACTTTAAGCTAAGTTTCAGCTTTGGTGTTGAGGCTCTTATAGGGGATGTTGAGAAAGCAGATTATTCTTCTATTATAACTTTGCCTAAAGATGCTAAGTTTCAACGTTATGAAGGCGTAGAAGGAGTTGACGGCAGTTTCCTTGAGGATGATCTGCCATATGGCTTCTCTTACAGGTATACTTGGTATAATTGCATTAATCCACAAGATGAAATTAGCGGCTGGACTTGGTCTGGTACAGGTGAATACGCTAATTTAGATGATACCGTTGGTGATGTAGATTATTTGGGAACCGGTAAAGTGATTTACGTTGATCCGAGCTCCTTAACGCTTCATTATTCTAACGGTGAATATACAAGTTATGTAGCATGCTTTGTAGAGCCCTTGTACAACGGAGAAAGAACCTATAATCAAGATTTTGATGTCAGTTTAGATATTTATAAAATTAAATACGGGGAATTCTGTATCTCAAGTTACACTTCAGCCTATAGTGCATATCCAGGAGATTTACTGGATATTGATGTTGAAGTTGAAAGTGTTTTCGATGTTACATATCAGTGGCAAAAACTGACCGGCAATAGCTGGGTCAATATTGAAAGCAGCTCTGCTGAAACTTCAAATCTATTGACTGTTTGTGATAAAGAAACCCAATACAGATGCATTATTACCGATGCAAAAGGCAATTCGATTACCTCTGAACCTTGCGTAGTAACCTTTGAGAATGATATCTGTATTCGCAGTAATCCGGTTGATTTTACAGGATATGTCGGCGATACAGCAAAGTTCAGCGTTGAAGCTCGTGGTCAGGATCTTACCTATCAATGGCAGCTTAAAAAGGGAAGCAAGTGGGCTAACCTTACAACAGGCGGAGCCAATACACCTGAGCTTTCCGTAAAGGTTGATGAATCCAAGAACGGAAAGATCTACCGTTGTGTCATCACTGATAAGAATGGTAATGTGGTCAATACTAATGAAGTATCCATTACTGTTAAAGAGCCTGCTATAAGTATCACAACTCAGCCTAAGAATTATTCAGGTCCTGTTGGCTCTACTGCTAAGTTCTCAGTCAGCGC
>CACYDD010000216.1 GCA_902773065.1 uncultured Ruminococcus sp.
GAAAAAAGGGGGATTTGATGATTGTATCATTCTATAACATTCGGGAATAAAAATACATGGGATGACTGGCATCTTGTGCCTTCTTCCCGTCCGGTTTTCAATCCTCCTGCCCTGAAACAGAAAACACTGGAAATTCCGGGAGGAGACGGTTTCATTGACCTGAGTGAATCTCTGACCGGATATCCTGTTTATGAAAATCGGGAGGGCTCTTTGGAATTCATTGTTATGAATGATTACTGGGAGTGGCAGGAAGCCTATTCCACCATAATGGATTATATTCACGGTCGGAAAATGAAAGCTGTTCTGGAAGATGACCCGAATTATTATTACGAAGGCAGGTTTACGGTCAACGAATGGCGGTCAGAAGAGAAATATTCTACCATCACGATTGATTACAGTCTTGCTCCGTATAAAACCAAAATCGAAGAGTCCTCCAACACCATTCAGATGACCACATCACTACAGGCATTCGGACTTTCCAATTATTTTTACGGACATGCTCCTGTTTGCCCGACATTTGTCATTAATGCAAGTGCAGGAGCAACAATACGGTTTATCAATAATACTTTGGGAATTGATTTGACAAAAACAGTTTCGGGCGGAACAGTTCAGATACCTGAATTTGTATGTTACGGAGATTCTGTCTTGATAAATCTGACAGGCAAAGCAAACGGAACAATGATAATAAAATGTAAGTACAGGAGGTTGTAGCTATGTACAGTATATATGCCGATGATATTTGTATATATGACGATACATCGCCGCTCGAAAGTCTGAGAGTGATATCTCCGAATCTTGTGATGGAGGATAGTGCCGCAGGTTCTCTTGAAATGACGATTCCTCCTACTAATCCCGGTTATGACTATATTGTTCGTATGGACACGGATATTCTGGTAAAGCGGCATAATACCGAAATATGGGCAGGAAGAGTGCTTTCGGAAGATGAGGATTTCTGGAACAATAGAATACTGATCTGTGAAGGGGAGCTTTCCTTTCTGAATGATACAACACAACCGCCAAACGAATACCATGACATGACGGTCCGTGGTTTTCTTTCCGCACTGATTGATATTCACAACTCAAAGGTTGCCGCTAACAGAAAATTCACCGTTGGTGTTGTTACGGTTACCGACCCGAATGATTCTCTGTATCGTTATACAAACTATGAAAAAACGATAGAGTGTATCAATGAGAAATTAATTAATCGTCTTGGCGGACACCTCAGAGTAAGAAAGGTAAACGGTGTAAGATATCTGGATTATCTTGCCGATTCCCCTAATACGAACAGTCAGACGATTGAATTCGGGAAAAATCTGATGGATTTCACCCGAAACTGGGATATGACAGAGTACGCTACTGTAATTGTTCCTCTTGGTGCAAGACTGGAAGGAGCGGCGAACAATGATATTGATGCCTATCTGACGGTGGAGAGTGTTAATGACAGCAGTATTTATGTTCAGTCAACGGAAGCTGTTGAACAGCATGGATGGATTGAAAAAGTTGTAAACTGGGACGATGTTACAGTTGCATCAAATTTGTTGAGCAAGGCTAAATTATATTTATCAGATACTCAGTTTGATAATATGACGATTGAACTTAGTGCGTTGGATATGCATTATTACGATGTAAGCTATGAAGCGGTCAACCTTCTTGACAAAATCAAAATCGTATCCCGACCGCATGGTATGGATAGATATTTTATGGTGACAAAGTTGGAAATTCCGTTGGACTCTCCCGAAAATACAGCGTTTACGCTTGGCGACAATATCAAAACAAGCCTCACAAGTGTTAATAATGCCACCAGTGCAAAGATACTGCAAAATATTGAAAATCTGCCGAAAGCCTCCGCAATTCTGAAAGAAGCAAAAGAAAATGCTACAGCAATTATGAAGATGGCGACAAACGGTTACATAACAGTTACGCAGGACGAGAATGGTTCTAATGAGTTATATGTTTCGGATAACATTGATTATAAAAAGGCTACCCGATATTGGCTTCTTAATATGAATGGATTTGGTTATTCGGGCGATGGCGGAAAAACTTTCGGATTAGCATTGACGATGGATGGTGCGATCGTTGCCGATTATATTACAGTCGGAACGCTTAACGGAGAACTGCTGAAAGCCGGGAGCGTAAAAACAGAAGCAATATCGCAGGAATTTAAGACGTCCATATCCAACGATATAGGTACGGCAAAGACACAAATCGAACAGGCATTCAAAGCGGCTGACGGTGCTCTTGAAAGCCGTATCAAGAAAACTTATGCCACAAAGAACGAATTATCAAGCAGTATTACCCAAACGATAGAAGATATTACAACGGAAGTTAAGAAAAAAATCGGAGCTTCTGAATTCAGCACTTATCTGAAACAGAATTATAAATCGTTTCTCTTCGGCTTCAACGGTGCAAGTAAAACCGTTCAGATCGGCACGGACGGAATCGGACTTTACGATGGCAGTGTATCGACTTCGACTAAGCGGGTATTATTGAACGGAAACGGACTCAATATGTGGAAATCCGGTACTAAAATCGGAAAAATCGGAACCAACCATATCAAAAATTACCCGTCATACAAAGGACTGGTATTTGATCTTGATTGGAATGGTGATTATATAACATGGGCTTATGCGGCGACAAGAAATGCCGAGTGCTACACCAATGCCTTAACACTTGCAAGAGTCGGAGCAGGTCACAGCAAATTCGGTTTATACATAGGATGCAGTGTGTATGCCGGAGGAAATACGATAGATTCGGCGAATCTTACCAATGTAAAAACGGAAGGCAAAGCAACTTTTACAGGGAAAAAGAAAGTAGTCACCAATGTTAAACTGAACGCAAAAGGTGGGCTTGATGTAACATTTACCACATATACGATAAAATCCGGAATGCTTTGTAAATAAGAAATGGTGGTGATTTTATGCCGGATATTTATTTGAGGGATTCCGGGAACGAAGTTATATCCGATGATTTGAATGAGAGTTTACTGACGGATATTGCAGAAATCGCAGATGATGATGATGTGGAAGATCTCGTATCGTTAAAACCGGACGAAATAGATGATTTCGATTCTACAGATACGGATGAAGCAGAAAATGAAGAGGTCGACCTGACCGAAACAGTTTCTGAAATCGTAACGTCTTTCATGTTGGATACATATATCAGGGATTCTGACGGTGAAGCAATACTTGATAATTCCGGCAATCGTATACAATCGGAGGTTATAGAAACATATGTCAGCAAAACTCGTGTTCTGTTATAAACCATATATTCAGAAAGGGGAATAACGGTTGATCAAACATGCAAAAAATGCCGAGCTTGAAGAAATACTTTCAAAAATCAAGTCGGCAACAGAAGAAAAAGTTTTATTACCTGTAAATGTAAGCTACAAAATCATAAAAAACAGGCTCGCCGTTGAGCAGGCTCTGGAGGCTTACAGACTGACAAGAGATGAAGTCATCAACAAATATTCGGGAGGTCAGGGACACATTTCCGAAAAGGATGATCCCGAAGCTTTTGGTAAGGTTTGTACGGAAATCGCAAGCATATCAAAAGAAAGTGTTGATGTTGAAATTGTAACGATTTCTCTTTCCGAACTCGGAGAAAGAGAACTGCCGCTGAATCTTGTATCAGCTCTTGGATTTATGATTACAGCGGAATAAAAATTTACTTTATGGAGGAAATTCAAAATGGCTAAACTTACAGAATATACAGCGGCGACAAGGTTTGATTCCGGAGACATTCTGATCAAGGATGGTACAAACGGAACAAAGAAAATTACAGCGGCTAATGCGGCTGTTGAATTTGCAGGTCTTGTTTCTGCTATCAATCACAGAAATGTGTACAGAGGTAAAAATCTTGGAACAAGTATCACAGCGGCCCAGAAAACTGCTATCAGCAGCGGAACTTTTGACGACCTTTTCATCGGGGATTACTGGACAATTAATGGTACACGATATGATATTGCAGACATGGATTACTGGTATAACACAGGCGATGATCCTGCATTTACCAAACCTCACCTTGTTATGATTCCTCACTCACAGCTATATACAGCTAAGATGAACGAAACGAATACGACAGAGGGTGGATATGTAGGTTCTCAGATGTACACGGAGGGTCTTAGTCAGGCAAAGACTAAAATTGGTACAGATTTCGGAACGATGCTGCTTTCCCATAGAGAGTATCTGGTAAATGGGGTTACTGACGGACATCCGAGTGCGGCTGCATGGTATGACAGCAGTGTGGAATTGATGAATGAAATCATGGTATATGGCTGTCCTGTACGTTCACCGTCAGATAATGGAAGTGAAATATATACTCTATCCACTGTTGATAAAACACAGCTTGCAATATTTCGACTCAATCCGAAAGATATTAATAACAGACAAGCTATCTGGCTTAGAGATGTTGTGTCTTCCGCTAGTTTCGCTAATGTGAGCACCAGTGGCAGTGCGGGCGACGCCAGCGCCTCGCGCACTGGTGGTGTTCGTCCGGTTTTCCCGATAGGCTGATAAAAAATCAAGGGGCCTCGTGCCCCGTATAAATAAAGGAGATTTTATCTGATGAATAAAAAATATACAATTACGCTGGCTGATGGTACTACGATTGACGATCTTGCTCTTAATGGTACTAATTACATATCAAAAAAACCTGTCTCTTCAGATGTTTTCGCTGGTAACTGCTCTCCGATGATGATCAGTGACGGCGAGAACGAAGAACTTCATGAAAATGCAGAGCTTGTACAAATTGCAAAGTATGACGGAGAGTACTGGATCGCATTCAGAGATGTGTCAAAGCAGGAGCTCAAAGAAGCAAAAATCCGCTCTGATATTGACTACATTGCAATGATGACAGAAACTGATCTGGAGGAGGTTTAAACCGTGGTACATAGCAAAAATTTCGATAAGGTAAAAAAATACTGGGATCAAAGACTTTGGAACGAGGCTCGTGTCCGAAATGCTGTTGCAAAAGAATGGATAACAAAGGATGAGTTCAAGGAAATCACTGGTAAGGACTTCTGATGAGCGTTCTGGTCAGTAACAGAAAGGAATCAAAATTTGAAGCGATTACCTACTCCGTAGATTTGCATGATATGCTGATTGAGCTTATGCAAAGAGGCTTTGGGGTAAAAGATCCGGATCAACTTGTTCGCAGACGCTACGCATATGGAAAAGACAGCAAAGAAGATTTTGCAAAATACAGATATCTGATGCAGAATTTCAAAATGAGAATCGATCAGACGGCTTCTTTGCTGACAAATAACATCAGAGCCGCAAACTCGATATATCCTACTTCCATGCAAGAATATGAACAAAGAAGAGGTTTTCAGAACAGTGCGATAGCAAACTGCGAACAGCTCGTTAAGGAGTTACAAAGAGTCGTAGAAATATTCGAGGTGGATATTAATACCTACGGCAGATACATTAAAGCTATTGACCGGGAGATTGGTTTGATAAAGAAATGGCGTCAAAGAGACAACAAGATAAAATCATATTTACAGGGTAATATCTGATCTGCGCTGTCTTCCGCTAATTTTGCTAATGTGAACAACAATGGCAATGCGAACAACAACAACGCCTCGAACACTAATGGTGTTCGTCCGGATTCTCTGTTTTACAGATGGGGAAGGAGATATTATCCTTTCCAACAAGGATAAATGACAAAGCCGATGCAATTTACTACGGTAACTATTGCTACGACGGTGAATATTTATGACATATGAAGAAATACTCTGCGACGCCAACAACTTGTATAAGGCTTATAGGGCTTCAATCAAAGGCAGTAAATGGAAGGAATCCACACAAAAATTTATGATGAATTTTCTTCATTATATTTTTGAGATTCAGGATGGTCTGAAAAACAGAACGTTAACAAATCATCCTACCGACGAATTTATACTGCACGAACGAGGTCGTATAAGACCTATTACAAGCTATCATACTTCGGATCGTATTATCCGTCATGTATTGTGCGATGAAATACTGCTTCCGAAGGTTAAAAGAAAAATAATTTATGACAATGGAGCCTCAATTACGGGGCGTGGAATATCACATTCCAGAAATCGTTTTGAGGTTCATTTGCGAAAATATTACTTGGAATACGGAAATGAAGGATATATTTTATTTGGAGATTTTAAAAAGTTTTACGATAACATTATTCATACCATCGCTAAAAAGGAACTTTTAAAACTGGTTGATGATGACGAATTTATAAGCTGGTTACTTGACTTGATTTTTGATGGTTTCAAAATAGATGTGTCATATATGACGGACGAAGAATATTCTACCTGTTTATCGGATGTGTTTAATAAACTTGAACATAGGGCAATTCCGAAAAAAGAACTTACCGGCGAAAAACTAATGGAAAAATCTGTAAATATAGGAGATCAGCTCTCTCAGATTATCGGCATCTATTATCCATATCGCATTGATAATTACGTGAAATATGTAAGAAGTCAGAAATATTACGGACGATATATGGACGACTGGTATATTATAAATCACTCAAAAGAAGAATTAAATGATATTTTGGATAACATCAGAAAAATTGCTGTGGAGTTGGGAATACATATCAACGAAAAGAAAACAAGAATTGTCAAAATCAACAGCACTTTTAAATATCTGCAAATAAAGTATAATCTGACAAATTCCGGTAAAATCGTAAAAAGAATCAATCCTAAACGTATAACCAATATGCGCAGAAAATTAAAGAAACTTGCCGTAAAAGTAAAAAACGGCGAGCTTCTCTATGAAAATGCGGAAAATATGTTCCGGGGCTGGATGAGGGATTCATATAAGCTCATGTCCAAACAGCAAAGACAAAATATGCTGTTACTTTACGAGGAACTTTTCGGTAAAAAGATAGAGGTTATTAATAAGAAAATGTATTTTCATGATCTTTGAAAAAGGAGGAGTTGATTTAATGGAACCATGGATTCAAATGGTGATAACGGTGATATGTTCTGTCATAGCATCATCGGGTTTCTGGGCTTGGCTGTCACAGAAAGCAGAAAGAAAAGATGTCAAGACGGAAATGTTGATCGGGCTTGGACATGACCGTATCGTATATCTCGGAATGACTTATATCGAAAGGGGTTACATCACACGTGATGAATATGAAAACCTGTATGAATACCTGTATAAGCCATATGAGAAAATGGGCGGAAACGGTTCAGCCAGACGAATTATGAATGAGGTAAATAAACTGCCGATTCGTGACAAAGCAATAGGAGGTACAAACCATGAGTAATAAGGTATATGATATTCTCAAATGGATCGCACAATTTTTCCTGCCTGCCGTCGGCACATTATATTTCGCAATCGCAGGTATCTGGGGTCTGCCTTATGGTGAACAAATCGTAGGCACGATCACTGCGGTTGATACTTTTCTCGGTGTCGTGCTTGGTGTAAGTTCTTATCAGTATAATAAAGAATCCGAGTAGCATATTCATAATATTTCTATCATCATAAGCATAGATTTAGTTGGAGGTGTTTTGATGGGATCCGCTACTGTTATAGAGAAAACAAAGGAGATAACGGAAAGCGAAAAGGAGTACATAGAAAACAGGTTGTACGAGATATTTTATAAGTATTTTGTTAAATCCGAATAAATAATGCTTGCGTAAAGGCTTTTAGTGGTTTATAATTTTATTAATCACTATCAGCCTTTTCTTATTGTTAAATGAAAGGGTTGATATTATGGCTAAAATAGCAATATACGCAAGAAAATCCGTGTTCAGAGAGGACAGTATCTCTATTGAATCACAGATTGAGCTTTGTGAATATGAAGCAAGGGGGCAGGATTATTTCGTATATAAGGATAACGGTTACAGCGGTAGGAATACCGACCGTCCAGACTTTCAAAGAATGATTAACGATATCAAAGCGGGGGTCATTAGCAAAGTCATTGTATATAAACTTGACAGGGTAAGCCGAAGTGTTCTTGATTTTTCTGAACTGATGGATCTGTTCCAGAAGTATAAGGTCGATTTCGTTTCTGCAACAGAGCATTTTGACACTTCAAATCCAATGGGCAGAGCCATGCTGAATATATGTGTTGTATTTGCACAGCTTGAAAGAGAAACCATTCAACAAAGAGTCATTGATGCCTATGCAAGTAGAAGTAAAAAAGGGTTTTATATGGGCGGTAAAATCCCATATGGTTACAGAAAAGAGCCTATGACGATCGATGGTGTGAAAACTTCCATGTATGTGCAAGAACCCGATGAAGCAGATGATATCAGGTTGATATATGAAATGTATTCTGTTCCGTCAGCTACATTAGGTGATGTTCTCAGAGCCTTGACAGCAAGAGGTTTAAATACGAACCGCAGAGGAAAAGTATGGAATACCGCAAGGCTTTCGGAGATGATGCGCAATCCGATTTATACAACAAATGATATCAGTATTTATCACTTCTTCAAACAACAGGGCAGTAACCTGATTAATCCGCCCGAACAGTTTGACGGAGTAACAAGTCAGTACCTTTTTAAGGGTGAGAACACCAATCGTAAGACATGGGATTTATCAGGGCAGAATATCGTAATCGCACCGCACAGGGGATTTATCCCTCCTGATATCTGGATCGCCTGCCGAAAGAAATTACTTGCCAATCATCAGATCAAAACCTGTAAGGCAAAAAATTCATTCCTGTCGGGTAAAATCAAATGCGGTAACTGCGGTTATGCCTTAGTTGTCAGATTTTCTGCCAGAAAAAAAGGACACGTCCGATATCTGATTGATACCGGCTGGACAGAGAATCACTGCTGCCAGCATAAACTCCCGACAATTCACGCAGATGATTTTGAGACAATGATTGTCGATAAACTAAAAACAAAAATTGATACGCTGACAATCAGGGCGAAAGCAGGAGCAATGGATGAAACACAGGAACAACACAAAGAGCTTGAAATAAGAATTTCAAAAATTGAAAGCGAAATTGATATCCTCGTCAATGCCATGACAAAATCCGAAGTAGATAAGGTGACGATCAAATATATCAATAGTAAAATCGCCAAACTGGATGAGGAAAGAACCTCTGTTCTGAAGGAACTTGACCGAATGAAAACCGAACAATCGCAAAAGAACAATACAAATTATAAAGTATTGCAGGATGTCATGTCAAAATGGGAGAAACTATCTTTCGATGATAAACGCAGTGTTGTAGAACTGCTGATCAGAAAGATTTTGGTTTATCCCGATAAAGTAGAAATACAATGGAACGTATGATATTTGTGTTTCATACTGTACGTTTTGCCTCGCCGAAACGCTGATAATGAACGATCTCTCTTTGGCGCAGGAAAC
>CACYDD010000217.1 GCA_902773065.1 uncultured Ruminococcus sp.
CAAGAGCGCCCGCTTCTTTGACATCACCTTCCTGGGCAAGGACGGCAAGCCCGTCGAGCCCGCGGCTCCCGTGAGCATCGCCGTCAAGTACACGGACGCCCTCTCCGCGGTCGACACCGCAGACACCATGGCCATCCACTTTGAGGATAATACAGGTAAAACAGGGGATACGGAAGATAAGGACAGCAGGGACAATAATGAAAATTCGGACAAGACTTCCTCAGAGACCATTGCCCCGGGAATCACTGTCCCTGAGATCCTCGACACAAAGACCGAAGTCAAAAAGAAGACGATCCAGGAAATCTCTTTCGAGGCAGAGAAGTTCTCGGTTTATGGCGTCATCGGGACGGAGGTGATTACCGTACCGTTCACGGCAAGTGATGGAAAGACATATGAAGTTACAGTCAGCTATGGCAATGACGCAGCTATCCCGACAGATGCACAGTTGAAGGTTGAAGAAATTACAGCGTCAAACAGCAAGTACGACGAGTATGTGGAGCAGGCTGCGGATGAGATCGGCAGTAGAGTTGATGACCTGAACTATATCAAACTGCTGGACATCAGCATCATCGACACAAAAGGCAATGTTGTGGCATTGGATGCTCCGGTGAGTGTCCAGATTAGATTGTTGGACAAAGATCAGGCAGAGGATACGACAAAGGTAGTTCACTTTGAAGGTGTAAAGGAAACCCCGGTTCTTATAGAGAACAATATTGATGGGAACGCCGTTAATTTTGAAACGAACGGTTTTTCCGTGTATGCCGTAGTAGACGATGGTAATACTGGTGAAAATGCCAGGATGACACTCGAGTTTTACAATGGCAGTAATAAAATCGCCACGATGCATGTTAAGAACAGGGATACACGTACGGAACTTGATCAGATCATCTACGATCCGGGCGTGGGTACGATTGTCCCAGGTCTGATCTTCAAGGGCTGGACTTTGAAAGACCCTTCGGGAGATGATTTTACATTGGACGATGCCAATGCAGCCTGGGATATTACACAAGTCCGTGACTGGGCGGCAACAAAACAAATTACCGAAAATGAAACTGAAAAGCTCTATGCTGTTCTTGTAAAAAACTATACCGTTACGTATCAGAATGAAAATGACGCTACGATTGCTACAGACAGCATATTACTGTTATCGAGTCAGGAACAGTATGCCTATACAATCAATCAGGCTTATATTCCTCCCGATGATGAACATGCTTTTGAAGGGTGGTTCGTGAAGGACGGAGAAAGCAATGTTGTTTCTTCCAATCCACAACCCACAGTGGTGACGATCGATGGCGTTGATAAAAACGTCTACAACAATAACACGCAAATTGTTATTAAAGGGAATGTAACCTTTTCAGTAAACTCGCCTAAAGGACATTGGCTTGTTTTCAATGAAAATGGAAAAGGAGCCACTTATAATGCGCCGAAATTCGTAAAATCAGGAGACCCCACTACTGGGCCATCTCTTACAATGACTCGCTTTGGGTATACTTTTGGCGGGTGGTATACAAGACTGCAATCAGGAGCAACTGCTGACGATACAGGGTATGTACCGGTTGATGAATCGTCCGCGTTTACATTTGGTGGGGAGATCAATGACAAAACTACTCTTTATGCAAAATGGACTCCTGCTGAAACTGCGAATTACACAGTTATTATCTGGAAACAAAACGTAAACGCAGACGGTTATGACTTTGCGGAATCTATTTCTCTTTCAGGAAACACAGGAACAAAAGTTAACACTGTTGTACAACAGGGAACTGGGGATAGCGCATATGCTCGTGTCAACGGTACAAATAAGCAATATACAGGATTCCATTTAAAGGAATTTGATCAAAACGTGACAATAACCCCGGAAGGTGACGCAATTGTTAACGTATACTATGATAGAATTGTCTATACCCTCAGATTTTTCTATGCCCGTAGATATACATACAACAACAGAACCTATGTACAGGTTAACTGTAACAATGAAGGTTTCCTAAAAGGCATCGAAAATAATCGAGATTTAAACGCTTCACTGACTTACAGAGGAAACAATGACTATCGGCTTTTGGATGGAAGTAATACATGGAAGGATGTAAACAACAATACCGTTAACGGAAACCCACTGAATCTGGTTTCGAGCAGTTATCTTGCAAAAGAAGAAGTGTCAAACGGAAAATTGAATATTGACAATGTTCGTACTGATATTATTGACTCGAGTGGTAACGTTGCCAACAGTTCTAACAATACTCCAAATAGAGACATGATTTATTACTATCTGGATGTTGCAGTCAGATACGAACAGGATATGACTGATCTGTGGCCAACGCCGAATATCGCGTTTATCGAGCAATATATGACCTCAAATAATATTTTTAGAGGTAGTGGATGGAACGATAATCAAACAAATGCTACAACTATTGCTCCACTGCTTCAAGGTTCATGGGTGAAAGGAAATAATCTGGGCGGAACATATTCTGAATTGGATTTGTCTTTGTTCCGAAACGGCGAAACAACAGCGTATTTAATTACATATTGGCGCTTTCAACCACATTATGAATATCAATATAATGTTTACTTTTCTGCGCTGGAGGGTGAAACTGCGAGCACAACTTATTACAAGGGCAATCCGTATGTGCTTCAGAGTAATCTTTCTTACAAAGTTGCTAATGGACAGAGGCATACTCAGGATCAGCCAGGACATACAGCTCCTACGGACGATAAAACCGGTTATTGGGATGTTGGTAGTGTGACTTTTCCAGGAACGAATATTGCCGGACGAGTCGATGTTCGAACAAATACTTCTACAGGGACTATCAATGTCTATTATGATCGTGTAATCACAAATATTGTTTATCATGATGGAATTTATGTAGATGGAAATAATAATCCTCTGAGCAACAATAAAGACCATCTATTACACACGATACCAGTTACATTCGGAACCGATCTGAACAGTTATAACGAAGGAGAAGTGAA
>CACYDD010000218.1 GCA_902773065.1 uncultured Ruminococcus sp.
AATATCAAATCCAATAACGGTTTATCTTTGTTCCGTCAACAATAATCGTTTTTTCATAAACGCCGCCGTTTGCGAGTATCACTTTTTCACTTGCCTTGTTATCGGGATAGCAGGTGACAAGAAGCCTGTCTATTCCCATGTTTTTCGCATTCTGAATATTCAGCCGCAGCATTTCTTTTCCGTAGCCCTTCCCTCGCTCAGAAGGACGAACGGAATAACCGCAATGACCGCCCCATGTGCCAAGGATCGGATGATCGATATGATGCCGCAGATCAATAACTCCCACCAATCTGTTATCGCTTTCACGAATGGCAAAATAAGTATGAGACGGCACATCGGCACCGGCTTCTTTGCAGGTCGATTCACTTCTTCTGAGCTGACACATTTTTATCCAATCTTCGGCACTGTTTACCTCTTCAAGTGACATACAGCCTGCAAAACGATTCCCGTCATCAGGGTCATGCCCGATAATCTCCCTGCGAAACTGCTCTGCCTGATCGGCATATTCAGCAGACGCTTCAACCAATTTTATTTTTTCCATTTTCTTAACCTCTCCTGAAACATTCATTATGTCCTTACAGACTTTTCTCAATCACAAACCCTATTAATGATAAGTATTTGTTAACGCCCTTCTGGAAGTATTCAGCGTCTCTTACAGCGTAAGGGTGATTTGAATCAAACCAATCCTGCCACGCTATATCAAAACAATCCAGATCAGATTCTTCAACTATTTTGTATTCTTTATTCTCTCTTAATACCGAATGCCACCATTCACGACTGTGATAAAACTCATATTCGCTTTCTTCTCCGTTCAACCATTCCAGAATCAATTCCGGCTCACAGCCGTGTATCTCTTTTTTCAGACCCGGCATTGCGATAATCACTTTACCGCCCTTCTTGACGAGCGGTAATATCTTTTCTTCAAAAAAGCCGTTTTGATTTGCAAAATAGTGGAATGAATCTATACTTACAACAACATCAAAAAACTCATTTGCAAAAGGCAGATCATTAGCGTCCGAATGAATTGGTATGACGATGTTATCAACATCCCACTTCTTGAACTGCTCATAGTTTTCGGTTGCACCGATCCAGAGATCTGCAGTAAATATCTGATTCGCTTTAGTTTCTCTTGCCAGAAACAAGCTTGTCAGACCTTTGCCGCAGCCTAAGTCCAGAATCCGCAAACTTTCATCAACGGGGCTTTTTTCTAACATCTCAGCTAAAACTCTTACGCTGTTTGGTCCCATCAAGAATTTATCTGTAAAATACTCTTTATACTTATCTGCTTTACTCATATTCTGCCTTACCTCCACTGATGCGGCAGCACCTTTTTTTCCATATACGGATAATTCTTGTCAAATTCGTCAAGTACTTTCAAATAATTCTCATCGTGCATATCGCAGTCAAAAACATCATATTCATAGAACCTTCCGGTTACGCCCTTTAATGCGTCTTTCTGAAGCTCATATCCCATAAACGCATCAAAATTAGAACCGTCCGGCATTGTTATCCCGAAAGTATCGGCAGTCTTAAATCCGTACTTCGGATAATATTCAGGAACACCGCAGATAAAAATCGCTTTATATCCCTTCTCTGTCGCCAGGCTCATAGAATCCAGCAAAAGCGTTTTGCCGATACCCGTTTTCTGATAATCGGGGTCGACACATAAGGGTCCGAAAGTCAGGATATCTATGCTGCCGTTATCGGTTTCGATTCTGGCTTTTGAGTATAGAATAGCACCTACCACTTTATCATCGACCGATGCAGCCAATGAAAGCTCCGGTATATAGCAGGGCTCACTCCAGAGCCTGTGTACCAGATAATGCTCGTCGCAGCCTGGCATATTCAGATTCCAGAAAGCTCTTTTTGCAACCAGCTCTATATCATAATGGTCTTTTTCAGTAATGTTTCTTACGGTAATATTCATATTAATACACCTCTTTCTTCTTTTTTCTTTCATTGATCGTGATACTCTTGAAAAACTTTTCCTTCTGTCTGCGGTATTCTGCAGAGTCACCGCTGTATTTTGCTTCCGCTTTAATTTTTTTGTAGCTTTCAAAGCGTCTTTCGTCAAGTTCGCCGTTTCTGATAGCTTCATGCACAGCACAGCCGGGTTCATTTTCGTGCCTGCAATCACGGAATCTGCAGCACTGAGCGAGAGCCTCAATATCCGAAAAGGCTTCATTCAGACCCTCGCTGATATCCCACATTCCAAGCTCACGCATACCGGGGGTGTCGATTATCATGACCCCGTTATTAAGCATTATAAGCTGACGGTGAGTTGTGGTGTGCCTGCCCTTGCTGTCATCCTCTCTTATTCCGTTCACGTCCATGATATTTTCCCCTGCAAGTGCATTGACAAGACTTGATTTTCCGACACCTGATGAGCCAAGGAAAACAAGTGTTTTTCCCTTTTGCATATACGGCTGCAGCTCATTCATTCCGTATCCGGTTTTAGAACTGACAATGCATAGCTTCACGCCCTGTGCAACACTGCTTGCCTCAAGGATATAGGGCAGATAATCGTCTGTCAGATCGGCCTTTGTCAGTACGACAACAGGCTCAGCTTTTGACTGACGGGCAACGGTCAGGTATCGCTCCATCCTTTTAGGGTTGAAGTCGTGATTCATCGACTGCATAATGAACACATAATCAAAGTTTGCCGCAACAGCTTGTTCACCTCTGCCCTTATCGGGATCGCGACGCGAAAAATAAGTCCTGCGTTCAAGCGTTTTAA
>CACYDD010000219.1 GCA_902773065.1 uncultured Ruminococcus sp.
CCGTTCATCCGGTTTCGTCTCTTTGTCATAAAGAGGCGAAGCCCTTTTTTAAGGCATAATGCACAATGCATAATGCATAATGAGTGGCATGGGCGAATTTGTTCTCCTTTTCAGATTATATACAGCAAAGGCGGTTTCTTTCTGCCCCCAAAACCACACTATTAAAAATTTTCAGGAGGAATTTTCATGAAACTTAATGGTTCTGAAATTATCGCAGAGTGCCTGCTGGAGCAGGGCGTTGACACAGTATTCGGCTATCCGGGCGGTGCTGTGCTGAACATTTATGATGCACTGTACAAATACAGCGATAAGATCACACATATTCTTTCGTCACATGAGCAGGGTGCGGCTCATGCGGCTGACGGCTATGCACGTACAACAGGCAAATGCGGCGTTGTCATTGCCACCTCGGGTCCGGGTGCAACCAACCTTGTCACAGGTATTGCAACAGCTTATATGGATTCCGTTCCGCTAATTGCGATCACAGGTAATGTTACCAATGACCTGCTTTCCCGTGACAGCTTTCAGGAAGTGGATATCTGCGGTATTTCCATGCCGATCACAAAACATAATTTTATTGTAAAGGATGTCAAAGACCTTGCCAATGTAATTCGCAAGGCGTTCAGAATTGCTATGAGCGGCAGAAAAGGTCCTGTACTGATCGATATTCCAAAAGATGTAACAGGTGCGATTTATGATTTTGAGCCTGTGAAACCCGAAGTGATTGAAAATCCGCTTGTGTCAGAAAAATCCGACTTTGAAACAGCGGCAAAGCTGATTGCAGAGTCAAAACGTCCGATGATCTACATGGGCGGCGGTGTTGTCAGTGCAGATGCGGAAAAAGAGCTTATTGCCTTTGCAGAAAAAATCGACTGTCCGGTTGCAACCTCTATCATGGGTCTGGGCGGATTTCCGTCATCACACAGACTGTTTATGGGAACGATCGGCATGCACGGCGGCTATGAAACAGGTAAGGCAACCGATACCTGCGACCTGATCATTACGATCGGTGCAAGATTCTCCGACCGTGTGGCAGGCGACAGAGAAAAATTCGGCAAGGATGCAAAAATTATCCAGCTTGATATTGACAGAGCCGAGATCAACAAGAATGTTAAAATCGATACTTATATACTTGGTGACCTGAAAGATACCCTGAAAGAGCTTACTGCTGTTGTTTCACAAACAAAGCATGACGAATGGACGGCACAGGTAAATGAATGGGGCAAAAACAGCTCCGTTACCGAAACACCAAAATCTGATGAATATGCTCATCCCTACCATGTCATAGAAGCAGTAAGGGCACTCACCAAAGACAGTGATATCATTGTAACGGATGTGGGACAGCACCAGATGTGGGTATCACAGAAATACCGCTTTGAAGAGCCGCGAACATGGTGTACATCAGGCGGACTCGGTACAATGGGTTACGGCTTGGGTGCAGCGATCGGTTCGGCTGTTGCTCACCCTGACAGAAGGATCGTACTGTTCACAGGTGACGGAAGCTTCCATATGAATCTGAACGAGCTGGCAACCGTTCGCTCCTACGATCTTCCTATTACTGTTATCGTACTGAACAATACCGTTCTCGGTATGGTAAGACAGTGGCAGAAGCTTTTCTACGGCAGACGTTTCTCGCAGACCGACCCCCACAGACAGACAGATTTTGCAAAGTTAGCAGAAGCTTTCGGTATTAAAGGCATGAGGATCCACAACGATGATGATGCAGAAGAAGTTCTGGCAAAGGCTTTTCAGTCAAAAGAGCCGGTTGTGATCGACTGTCGTATATCACCTGATGAAAATGTTCTCCCGATGATACCGCCGGGAAAAACCGTTGACGAACTGATTACGGAAATGGAGTGATACAAATGGAAAAGAAACAGATCATAGGTTTATGCGTACATAATCATCCGGGTGTTCTGCTGAGAGTGACCAGCCTGATCTCACGCAGAGGTTTTAATATCGACAGTCTGACCGTCAGCCCTTCGGCTACGGAAGGCTTTTCAAGAATGACGATCAGGATCAACGGTGATGACGGGCAGGTTGACCAGTTCATCAACCAGATGCTCAAAATCGTTGATGTCAAAAAAGCAGAGGTTCTGCCTGAAGATGCTTCCGTTGCTTCTGAGCTGATTCTTATTAAAATCAGCACAAAGGATAAGGACAGCAACGAGATTCTGAATGTTACCTCAAAATACCATGCATCTCTTGTCAATCTCGGAGAAAATTCCATGACCTTCCGTGCAGACGGAACGCCGGAAGAAATCGATACCATGGTTTCCGAGCTGAGAAGCTACGGTATTCTTGAAATGGCAAGAACCGGTATTGCCGCCCTCGAACACGGCGACAAATGCCTTAAAATGTAATTCCTTCCTCTACAAAGCAACAGCGGCAGACTTGACGGTCCGCCGCTGTTATTTTTATATTGCTGATAGTCTTTAATTACATAAAATTTGAATTCGGGTGATATCCACTTCTGAGGGAAAAATACAAAAGCAATTTCTCCGGCTTCTGATTTAATTGTCTCGAATTTGAGGGAGTTAAATCAATATCTGTCGGTGATGGGGTTGACGCTGCCGTCGGCTTTTTTCAGCTTGTCGATGTATTTCAGGGAATCGCCGCAGCCGTTAACAACACAGTCGGCAGGATTCTCTGCAACGATAACATCAAGAGAAGTCGCTGCTTTGATAAGCTTGTCCAGACCTTTCACCTGTGATGTTCCGCCTGTCAGGATAATGCCGTCAGAATGGATATCGCCGATCAGTTCGGGCGGCGTTTCTTCCAGAACATCTTCAATGTGTCCGACAATGGTGTCGGCAATTTCTCTCAGCGGTTCGATCATTTCCTCGGCTTCCACATCTGCCCATGCCGGCATACCCGTTACCATGCTTCTTCCCTTGACACGGAAAGTACCCTCCGCCGCTTCGGGAACAACACAGCCGATCGCCTTTTTCGCTTCTTCAGCAGTACGCTTTCCGATGAGCAGATTGTATCTGCGCTTGACATATTTGATGATCTCATCATCCATGACATTTCCTGCCTGTTTGACAGAGCGTGAAACAGCAATGCCGCTGAGCGATATCACCGCCATATCAGTTGTTCCGCCGCCGATATCAACCACAAAGCTGCCGTGAGGACTGCTGATATCCACGCCTGCACCGATTGCCGCCGCAACAGGCTCTTCTATCAGGCATACCCTGCGGATGCCTGCACAACTGATGGCATTGACAACTGCCCTTTTTTCCACTTCGGTAATTTCTCCCGGTACACAGGCTACCGCTCTCGGCATACCAATTCTGGAAGCTACCACTCTTTTCAGAAGCGTGGATATCATCGCCTCCACAAGACCAAGATCGGAAATAACACCGCCGCTGAGCGGATAGATCGCACTGTAGCGTGAGGAAGTTCTGCCAAGCATTTTGTATGCTTCTTCGCCCACTGCGACAATACTTTCATTCTCGTGGTCTACTGTGATCACCGAAGGTTCATCTACCAGTTTTCCTTTATTCTGTAAAAAAATTCTCGTTCTTGAAGTTCCCAGATCAATCGCTACATCAAGTCCCATTATTTTGCACCCTTTCTTATTTGACTGTAATTGCCGCCACTGCACACAACATTCTTTCTGCTCCCTGCTCCTTTAATAGTTTCGAACAGTTGGAAAGCGTTGCTCCCGTGGTCATAACATCATCTATAATCAGAATTTTCTTTCCTTTTATTTTTTCCGTGTCAATAACATGATATGTCATATCCTTGTTATTTATCCGTTCATATGCATTCAGATCGTGCTGCTGCATTGCACCGCTGTCACGGTACATCAGCTCCTCAAACGGTTTATCTAAAATCTTTGCCACATTACGTGCAATCAGTTCTGCCTGATTATATCCTCTGCGTTTTCTTCTGTCCTTACTCATCGGCACACAGGTAATAATCTCAAAGCTCATATCCTTATAATACACTCTTTTGACAGCCGCCGCCATCGCAGCAGACAAACTTTCAGCATTGAAGGTCTTTCCGTGGAATTTATAATCAAGAATTGCCTTCCTCACCTTAGCGTCATAAGTCAGCGGAGAAATACAGATCTCGCCTGTCGGAGTAAGCTCAATTCTCGGCTGTTTCGGAAACTGTGCCCTGCACAAAAGACATTCCGTCATATCATATCGCAGAAGCTTGGAGCAGTACGGACATCTCGGCGGAAAAATCGCTGCTGTGATCCTGTTCATTGTCCGCTCCTTTCCAGAAACGCCCTCAACCCCGAATAACGCTTTGTCTTTTTATTATTATCGACCATCTTTTTCAGTGTTGATACATTTCCGACTAAAATCAGTATTTTTTTGGCTCTCGTCACAGCCGTATACAGCAAATTCCTGTAATAAAGCTGCGGTGCACCGTAATACATCGGCATGACAACTGCATTGAATTCATTTCCCTGACTTTTATGCACCGTTGTGGCATATGCCAGCTCCACATTCAGCAAATTATCCGAATTGTAGCTGACTACCTTATCGTCAAATCTGATTCTTGCACTGTTGCTGCCTTTTTCTATTTCCTCGATCATTCCGATATCGCCGTTAAAGACACCTGCACCTTCGCTGCCGTCATCCTTGCACCACGGAAGATCGTAATTGTTTTTTGTCTGCATGACCTTGTCACCGGCACGAAAAGTATAGACCGGCATCCTGACCTCCGGCTTTGATTTGTCGGGAGGATTCAGTATGCTCTGCAAACGCTTGTTCAGCTCCGTTACCCCCAGCTCACCTTTCCGCCCGGGACACAGCACCTGTATGTCATCAAACGAGGAAAACCCGTAAGCTGACGGAAGCCGTTCGGCGCAAAGCTTTACAATATCCTGTGCAATACCTTCTCTGTCGCCGACAGACATAAAGAAAAAGTCGCCGTCCGTCCGTCTGATCTCAGGCATTTCTCCGTGTACGATCTTATGTGCATTGGTAACGATCAGGCTTTCCATTGACTGACGGAAAATCTCTGTCAGCTGCACAACAGGAACTTTTCCCGAAGCGATCAGATCACCCAGAACATTTCCCGGACCGACGGACGGCAGCTGATCACTGTCGCCTACCATCACAAGTCTGCACCCAAGCGGCACGGCACGGAGAACTCCTTCAAACAAGGACGCATCTACCATTGACATCTCATCCAGTATCAGTGCATCACAGTCCAGAAGATTTCTTTCGTTTTTTGTAAATCGCGGGCGGTCATTTTTATCCCACTCCACTTCCAGCAGTCGGTGGATGGTTTTTGCCTCGCAGCCTGTCACCTCGGACATCCTCTGTGCTGCCCTGCCTGTGGGAGCAGCAAGAAGCACCTTTAAGCCGCACTGCTTGTATAATTCTATGATCGCATTCAGCGTGGTTGTTTTACCTGTGCCCGGACCGCCTGTCAAAATCAGTAAACCGCCCGAAAGAGCCTCTGTGATCGCTCGGTGCTGAAGCTCGGCATAGGTGATATTCTGCCGCTTCTCAAAGGTTTCCAATGCCAGCTCAACACCTGTAATTCTCTCGGGCGGAAACTGTAACATCAGGGTAAGCCGCTCTGCGGCATAAATTTCGCTTTTATACATAGTCGGCAGAAAAATGAAACTCCTGCTGTCGATATCATCACATATCAGCGTTGCATCCGAAATCATTTCCGCCAATACTTCTGAAATTTTTTCCTTGTCGATTTTCAGAAAATCCGCCGTTACATTAATCAGCCGATCCATCGGAAGGCAGGTATGGCCGTTTCCCGAATTATAGCTGATGATATACACAATTCCTGCCCTGATACGGCACAGATCATCCTCGGGACGGTTCATTGCCGCCGCTATCGCGTCTGCTCTTTCAAACGGTACGGAAATGGCTTCGTCACACAGAACATACGGATTTTCCTCGATCATGGTAATGGAGCTGTCACCGAAATTTTTCCATATCCTGACAGCCTCCAGTGCCGAAATATGGTATTTTTCCAGATACAGCATGACTTCCTTCATGCCGAAAATACGCCTTATTTCCGCGCTGATCGCCAATGCCTTTTCATGCGAGATTCCTCTGATCTCTTTTAGACGTTCCGGTTGTTTCTGCATGATTTCAAGGGTATTTTCCCCGAAAGTTTCCACAAGCCGCTTGGCAGTTGCCCTTCCGATTCCCTTGACTGCACCGGAGGACAGATATTTTAAAATTGAAGATGCTGTTGAGGGCATTTCATGCTCGTAATACTGAAACGCAAACTGTTCGCCGTAGCCGGGGTGTGTTTTCCATACACCGATCAGTTTCAGGTCATCTCCGATATTCACGTCTGTCATAATGCCTACTGCTGTTGCAGCGATACCGTCACAGTACAGAGTCAGCACACTGTAGCCGTTCTGATTATTTCTGAAAATAACATCCTCAACCGACCCTCTCAGTTCCAGGAGCTGTTCTTTCGACAAATTCCGCACCTTCTCTCATAATTACCCAATCTATAGTTTACCGTTTTATCGCCCTTATGTCAATATTTTAACGATAAATTTATAATTGATTTATAATTGAGAAAATTCAGACAAATTGAGGAAATCCAGAATGATCTCCCTTTCGAATTCTGTATTCAGAACAGCTTCATCCTGCCCCTCGAACCCCTCCGTCAAAAATTGCGGTAAGTTTTTAGTGAATTCAAGCTCTGTATTCTATTCAAGTTTATGATTTACCTGAATTTCATCCGGCAATTTTTGCCACCTCCCCTTTCAGGGGAGGCAAGATTCATACGCTATTTTAACTTCTTTATTGCTGTACCAATTAATTCTTGAATCATAAGCAAGAAAACCATAGATTTTATCGTTTTTTCTATTATAATAATTCAAGAATTCACTGCACCATCAATAATAATGTCAGAATCTTTCCAACTCTAAAATGTATGTATAATTTCTCTTTTACTGCATTTGCTTGTTTATAGCCCGTAACTTTATTTTCACACAAAAACCGGGGCAGAGTTTTCTGTCCCGGTTGATGATTGTTTTATTTTGGTACTTACGCCCTGACAATATTGCGCCAGTCGAGGTCTCCTCTTTCAAGACCGTGGATCAGGACTTCACCTGTTGCGATGTTTGTAGCGACGGGAATATTGTGCATATCGCAAAGCCTGAGAAGATTCATATCATTCGGCTCGTGCGGCTTGGGTTCAAGGGGATCTCTGAGGAAGATCAGCATATCTATCTCGTTGAAAGCGATTCTCGCTGCGATCTGCTGGTCACCACCCTGTGAACCGCCGAGAAATCTCTGTATTTCAAGTCCCGTAGCCTCGGACACCATTTTTCCTGTTGTACCTGTTGCACAAAGGTTATGCCTGCTCAGTATACCGCAGTACGCGATACAGAACTGTACCATCAGTTCCTTTTTTGCATCATGCGCTATCAACGCAATATTCATGTTATCTCCTCCATTTGATTAATTTAATATTCAAGCGGTACATCCGTGCCGTCAAGTCTCGCTGCTATTCTGTCGAAGGCATAGACTGCCTTCATTTTTCCTTCGATCGGTTCGCCTCTTTGTGCGGCTGCTGCTGCCGAATGATCATCGGGAACAATTCCTAAAAGTCTTGCACCTGCCTTATCGATCACGGCATCCAGATCGGGAAGAGCATCAAGCTTTCTGAATTTCCGCTCGTCAAAGCGGTTGATGATCAGTCTGATTTCGGGAATTTTCATCATACAGAGTTTCTGCCGTACTTTATCGCATCCTCTGAGGGAAAGCGGTTCTGCATTGGTCACAAGCACCGCCTGCTTTGCTGCAGCTGCTGCGGATTCAAAGCCGATCCCGATTCCTGCCGGGCAGTCGATCAGAATATGATCATAATATTTTTCCAGTACTCTGACAAGCTGCCGCATAATATACGGACTGATCTCGTCATGCACATTCTGCGGTGCAGGAAGTACATACAATTCGGGAACTGTCTTACAGGGGTAGATCGCGCTTGCAGGCGGACAATTTCCGCTGACGATATCGGCTATATCGAAAACCAGTTCACCGCTCACGCCAAGCATCAGGTCAATTCCTCTCATGCCTGCATCGCAGTCGATCGTCAGCACTCTATTTCCTCTTCTCACAAGGGCTGTTCCCAGACCTGCCGCAACGGTAGATTTTCCTGTTCCGCCCTTTCCCGATGTTATAACTGTCACCATTCCCATTTTCATATACCTCTTTATTAACATTAGCACATCTTTTACATAAAGTCAAGAGCAAATCAAACTTTTTAATGCACAATCCATAATAAAAGTGTGGAGTGTGGAGAGTGGAGTGTGGAGTTATAGCGTGGCGGAGTTGGTATGCTCAAATTGATTTCAGTAGTTGGGGGCAGTTTGTCAAAGTCACCCAAAGGGCGACCACGCAGCGCCGGCGAGCCGCCGGTCCCAATTTCGTGTTTAAGTTTTAATAATATTCAAATCCATTGCCACGCTTTTGGTTTGATACTCATGTCGCGGCAATGAATAATAGTTTACTATAAACCTGAGAACGAAATTGCCTGCGGAGACTCCTTGGCTTCCCACATGGGGAAGCTGTCGCGATAGCGACTGATGGGGTCGAGGGGGTACGTAGTTGCCTTTGCTATAAAACTTAAGCGGGAAAACAAACTCCGCCACGCTGCAACTCCACACTCCACTCTCCACACTCCACACTAAAAAAAGGGGGGGAGAACAAACTTTTCCATGCTGCTCATAATGCATTATGCATTATGAATTATGCATTAAAAAAGCTGTTCTCCCCAACAGAGAATTATTCGTTTGCTTCTTGGGTGCTGTGTTCTTCGTTTTCAGCGGTTTCGTCATTGTCGGTATTACTGCTTTGTTCATTTTCCTCGCTCCGGGAGGATGTGTTTTCGTCAGTACCCGACTGCTGACTGCTCTCTTGTTTTTTATCGTCTTTTTTGTTCAGTCCGAAATACTCGTTCATGATCTTCTTGGCAACATTGACCGCTACATAGCTTTTTGCACCATGCTCTACCATTACGCCGATCGCG
The DNA here is from genome assembly GCA_902773065.1 of uncultured Ruminococcus sp. GTDB lineage: Bacteria > Bacillota > Clostridia > Oscillospirales > Acutalibacteraceae > UBA1213. The sequence continues at coordinate 8,983 of CACYDD010000219.1, forward strand.
ATCTGAGGATTATCATAAGGGGCATAGCAGATAAAATTGGCATGGTCAGAACCTGCATTTTCGGCTGTACCTGTTTTGCCTGCGATCTGAAGCTTGAAATCGCTGAGTGAATCATAGCTGTTTGTCGCCATATTCATAGCTTTCTGAACTTGTTTCAGGTTTTCTTCGCTCACGCCCATTTTATCAACAACCTCGGGCTTTGTCTGACTGATCACCTTATCGCCCGAATAGGAAACAACCTTATCCACAACGTGTGTTTTCAGTCTTACACCGTCATTGGCAAGCGTTGCGGCATAAGTCGCAAGCTGGAGCGGCGTGAACTGGTTATCGGACTGACCGATTCCGGCAGGTGAAACGGAGGTTTCATACCAGTCGGTGTTCATCATTTTACTGTACTCGGGACCTGCAAGCGTACCCGAACTTTCGCTGATCTCAACGCCTGTTTTGACACCCAGACCGCAGCGTTTTGCGTAAAGGTTCATATTCTCGATGCCGAGAAGTCTTGCTGTTTCTGCAAAAAACACATTGCACGAATCCCGAATGCCTTCATAGACATTCAGACTTCCGTGAACACTCATGCACCGCAGTCTGAGACCGCCAGTGGTATAAATACCCTCACAATCGATGGTTGTTTTCGTGGTAATTGCACCTTCCTGTAAAGCCGCTGCCGCGACCATTGGCTTGAAGGTAGAACCCGGTGCAAGCGCACCCGAAAATGCCCTGTTCACAAGGGGATCGCCCTTTGTTTCAAGCAGCTTGTCATAATCGGTATAATATTTTGAAAGGTCATACCCCGGGTAGCTCGCCGCACAAAGAACAGAGAAATCCTTGACATTCAGCACAACAACCGATGCACCGACACAATCTGCACCCATCATTTTATCATTTTCGGCTTTTGCTAAATCATTCGCTTCTTTGACTGCTTCTTTCAGTGCTTTCAGTGCCAGCTCCTGATATTTGGTATCAATGGTAAGATATACCGAATTACCCGGTTTGGATTCCACTGTTTTCACGATCTCGGTGCTGCCGTCGGGATTGACCTCATAGGTTCGGCTGCCCTGACTGCCTCTGAGTTCCGATTCATAGGCAAGCTCTATGCCAAGCTTTCCGACCTCGTCCGTATAGCCGTAGCCCTTGCTTTCAAGCTCCTGATATTCTTCCGCAGAGATCAGTCCTGTCACACCCAC
>CACYDD010000220.1 GCA_902773065.1 uncultured Ruminococcus sp.
ACAGCCGGTGATCGTGATAGATGCAGGTCACGGAGGCGAGGACGGCGGTGCTTCTGCCAATGGAGTACTGGAAAAGGATATCAACCTGCGGATTGCTCTGAAGCTGCGGGATATGCTGAAAGCGTCGGGGTTTGAGGTCGTTATGACAAGGGACAGTGATGTGTCGATCTATGACAGCTCCGCTTCAACCGTTCACGAGAAAAAAGTTTCGGATATGAAAAACCGTGTTTCCATCATCAACAGCTCGGATAAGAATATTCTGATCAGTATTCATCAGAATAAATTTGAGCAAAGTCAGTACAGCGGCGCACAGATCTTTTATTCGGATAATCTTCCTGAAAGTGCAAAGCTTGCCGAAAAGATACGGTTATCCGTCACAGGTCTGTTGCAGCCCGACAATAAGCGTGAACTGAAAACAGACAGCGATTCGATCTATATCCTGAAAAATGCACAGGTGCCTGCGGTCATTGTGGAATGTGGCTTCTTATCCAATCCCGAAGAAGCAAAAAAGCTTTCGGACGAAACCTATCAGACAGAAATGGCTTTTGCGATTTACTGCGGATTTCTGGACTACAATAAATCAGCGGCGAACGCTGCATAAAAACAAGAAAGGGAATTATCATGGCAGGGAAAGTAAAAAATTTATATGTATGCTCGGAATGCGGCTATGAAACAGCAAAATGGTTCGGCAAATGTCCCGGCTGCGGAGAATGGAACACCATGACAGAGGAAGTCAGGGAAACTGTCAGGGGCAAGGCGGCTTCTCCTGTTCGTGCAAGACCTTCCGCAATACCCATGCAGATCACACAAATCACGACAGAGGACGAGGAACGGTATTTCACAGGCTCGAAGGAGCTTGACAGGGTTCTCGGCGGCGGAATCGTAAAGGGTTCGCTGGTGCTTCTCGGCGGCGACCCCGGTATTGGAAAATCGACAATTCTTTTGCAGATATGCAGTCATCTGGGAAAGATACTGAAAATACTGTATATTTCGGGCGAGGAATCAAAAAGACAGATCAAACTCAGGGCTTCAAGACTTGGTGTCAACTGTGAAAATCTCTATGTCATGACGGAAACGGATGTTGAAATTGTTGCCGACCAGATACAGTCAGAAAAACCCGACCTTGTCATGGTGGATTCCATACAGACGATGAATTATAAGGAATTAAGCTCTTCCCCGGGCAGCGTGACGCAGGTAAGAGAGTGTACCAATATTTTAATGCGTACTTCCAAATCGCTTGATGTGCCGTGTATTATTGTCGGTCATGTCAATAAGGATGGTGCGATCGCAGGACCGAAGGTGCTGGAGCATATTGTTGATGCGGTTCTGTATTTTGAGGGCGACAAGCAAATGTCATACAGAATTCTGCGTGCAGTGAAAAACCGTTACGGTTCAACCAATGAGATCGGTGTTTTCCAGATGGGCGACAGCGGCTTGTCAGAGGTGGAAAATCCGTCGCTGATGCTGCTTTCGGGCAGACCAAAAAATGTCAGTGGAACGTGTGTTGCCTGCCCGATGGAGGGCAGCCGTCCGATTCTGGCGGAAATACAGGGACTTGTGACAAATTCAGGCTACGGAAACGCAAGAAGAATGTCCACAGGCTTTGACTATAACAGAATGTCAATGCTGCTTGCTGTTCTGGAAAAACGCTGCGGTTATTATTTTTCAAGCCTCGATGCCTATATCAATGTCATAGGAGGTCTGCGGCTTGACGAGCCTGCGACCGACCTTGCAGTCGCACTGGCACTTGTCAGCAGCCTGAAAGATATAGTCGTACCCGAAAATCTTCTTGCGTTCGGTGAAATCGGTCTTACGGGGGAAATCAGAGCTGTCAACCATGCAGGTCTGCGTGTCACAGAAGCGGCAAGGCTGGGTTTCGGCAAATGTATTCTGCCTTATCATAATCTGAAAAATCTTGTTTTACCCGATGATGCTCAGATTGAGGTGATCGGGGTCAGAACCATCCGTGATGCTGTGGCTGCTCTTGCCAGGGGCTGAGGAATTTTTTTCGGGTTCAACCTTGTGCATACAGCCGCTGCCGACAAGGTTTGTTACTGCGGCGGCACTGTCCAGCTCACAGTAGCCGTCCGACTGATAAATGCATTTTTCTGCACAGGAAATCGTTGTCATATAAAATCACCTGAAATTATTATTCTATTCGCTAATATAAAATATACCTTAATAAATTGAAAATGAAATTAAAGAAGGTTGTTAAAAATGGTAAAAAATATTGTGAGGGATATTATTTTTCTAAAGCAGAAATCACAGCCTGCTTCTAAAAGTGATTTGTCTGTTGCGGATGATCTGATTGACACACTGAGAGCCAACAGTGAGCATTGTGTCGGTCTTGCGGCAAATATGATAGGCGTAAAGAAAAATATCATTATTGTGCAGACACAGCTTGCACCGATCGTGATGATCAATCCGCAGATAATTTCTCATTCCAAGCAAAGCTATGAAGCCGAGGAAGGCTGTTTGTCACTGGAGGGAACGAGAAAAGCGATAAGATACAACAGTGTTGAAATAGAATATTATGACAGGAGCTTTCAGAAGCATAAGGGTACATATTCCGGTTTTACCGCACAGATCATACAGCATGAAATGGATCACTGCAAGGGAATTATTATTTGA
>CACYDD010000221.1 GCA_902773065.1 uncultured Ruminococcus sp.
GCCTGAAATTAATGGTATCCTGTGTCAGCTGCCGCTGCCCAAGCACCTTGATGAGACAGCGGTGATCAATGCAATCTCTCCGCTGAAAGATGTTGATGCCTTTCATCCGTCTAATGTCGGCAAGATTATGATTGGCGATTATCATTTCCTTCCCTGCACACCGGCAGGCGTGATGGAAATGATACATACTGAGGGAATTGAGGTCAGCGGCAAAAACTGTGTTGTGATCGGCAGAAGCAATATTGTAGGAAAGCCGATGGCAATGCTTCTTCTGCATGAAAACGGTACAGTTACGATCTGCCACAGCAGAACAAAGAATCTGAAAGAAATTTGTGCTCAGGCTGATATCCTTGTTGCGGCAGTGGGCAGACCAAAGTTTGTAACAGCAGATATGGTAAAAGAAGGTGCTGTTGTGCTGGATGTGGGAATCAACAGAGATGAAAACGGCAAACTGTGCGGTGATGTAGATTTTGCTGCTGTTGAGCCGAAGGCTTCCTATATTACACCTGTTCCGGGCGGTGTAGGACCGATGACGATCGCTATGCTGATGAAAAATACGCTGAAAGCAGCGAAAATTCAGAACAATATTGAATGATAGTTAAGGGGCGGCAGGCGGTATAAGAGTCTGTCGCTTTTATGGATAACAGAAAAAAAGATAATGATTTGTTTGGGAGTGAGCTGTATGGCAGAGAATCATGAAATTTACGGAAACGAACTGGATTCCACCTGCGGTGTTTCCGATGATGAACTGACAGAACGCTTTAAAGCGGCGGTCAGGATTGACAATGAGATCAAGAAAATCAAAGGTGCGCCGATCGCAGGATATGATGATGAAAAAGGACTTGCCTATCTTGAATACTCCGACGGGAGGAGAGAATATGCCGCAAAACCATGAAAAACTTCCCGAAATAATTGTTTTTGCAGGACCGAATGGCAGCGGAAAGTCAACTATAACAAAGCTTGCAAAAGTAATAGAACCATACATAAAAATAAAAGTTTCGCCAGCCTTTTCAAAGGCTGCGGGGTCCATGGGGCAGAGTCCCTGGTCAGGGGTTTGGGGGCGAAGCCACCAATAGTTTAGTTGTTGGAATAAAATTTGAATGAATTCAGGGAGGAAAACATACTATGAAAATACCTTTTTCACCGCCCGATATCGGACAGGAAGAAGTGAAGGAAGTGGTTGCTGCATTGACAAGCGGCTGGATCACAACAGGACCGAGAACAAAGAAATTTGAAAATATGATAACGGAATTCTGCATGAGTCACAAAACTGCCTGTTTTGATTCCTGCACCTCTGCACTTGAAACGACGTTAAGAGTGCTGGGCGTAGGTGCAGGGGATGAGGTGATTGTTCCGGCGTATACCTATACCGCATCGGCAAGCGTTATTTGTCATGTGGGAGCAAAGCCTGTGATGATCGACTGTGCACCGAATTCCGTACAGATGGATTATGACAGACTGCCTGATCTGATCACCGAACGTACAAAGGTGGTCATTCCTGTAGATGTAGGCGGGGTACCGTGTGATTATGACAGAGTGTTTGATGCAGTCAAGGCGAAAAAGGCACTATTCCGCCCGAAAAATTCCATTCAGGAAGCCTATGGAAGAGTAATTGTTATGGCTGACGGCGCACATTCTTTCGGTGCAAGAAGAAATCAGCTGATGACAGGTGCATTGGCGGATTTTACCGCTTTTTCCTTCCATGCGGTCAAGAATCTTACCACAGGTGAGGGCGGTGCCATTACATGGAAGCGTCAGTTCGGGGTTGACAGCGATGAACTGTATAAGCAGTATATGCTCTATTCCCTGCACGGACAGTCAAAGGATGCGCTTGCCAAAACAAAAATGGGTTCGTGGGAGTATGACATTGTTGCACCCTACTATAAATGCAACATGACCGATATTGCCGCAGCGATCGGTATTGCACAGATGAAACGCTATTCCATGCTGCTGAAACGCCGCAGAAGAATTATTGAATTCTATGACAGGGAGCTGCAAAATACAGGGGTTTCCATGTTACAGCATTATTCTGACAAGGAAAAATTTACCTCCAGCGGACATTTGTATCTTGCCAAGCTGATCGATAAGGACGAAAGCTACCGCAACAAGGTGATTGAGAGAATGGCAGGCATGGGCGTTGCCACCAACGTACACTACAAGCCGCTGCCAATGCTGACAGCCTATAAAAATCTCGGCTTTGATATTGCAGATTTTCCAAATGCCTACAAAATGTACGAAAATGAGATCACCCTTCCGCTTTATTCAAAACTTACCAATGACGAAGTCTATTATATTATGGACTGCTTTAAAAAAGCCATCAAAAGTTAGTGATCAGTGATTAGAAACCGCCGTATTTCCGAAAATGGAAATAAGGCGGTTTCTTTACGAATTTTGATGTATATTTGCGTTTCCGTTTTTATATATTTGGTATATAGAAGAAATATATGATACGGGAGAGTGAAGCTATGGAATGGCACAGCTTTAGCTGCAGGGATGCAGTGGGAATATTGAAATCTGATGCAGAGAAAGGTCTCAGCAAAGCAGAAGCAAAAAGACGGCTGCAAAAATACGGAAAAAATGCTTTGACGGGAAAAAAGAAGCAGAGCGTTATTGTAAAATTCCTGATGCAGTTTTCCGATTTTATGGTTCTGATCCTCCTTGCAGCGGCGGCTGTGTCATTTGGTGTTGCCGTTGTCAGCGATGACGGAGATTTTATAGACCCGATTATGATACTGCTGATCGTGATACTTAATGCCGTGATCGGCACAGTGCAGGAATGTCGGGCAGAAAAAGCCATTGAAGCACTCAAAAAGCTTTCCGCACCTCATGCAAGAGTTCTAAGGGACGGAAATACGGTTTCGGTTCTGTCCGAGGAGATCGTACCCGGAGATATTATGGTGTTTGAGGCAGGCGATCTGATCTGTGCTGATGCAAGGATTATTGAGGCGGTATCGGTCAAAGCGGAGGAATCTTCGCTGACAGGTGAAGCAGTACCGTCCGATAAGCAGGCTGATATCATCCTTTCCGGGAATACGCCGCCTGCCGACAGGGTGAATATGCTGTATTCTTCCACATTTGTTACTTCAGGACACGGTAAAGCCATTGTAACTGACACCGCAATGGATACGCAGGTCGGAAAAATTGCTGCCATGCTTGACGAGGGAGAAAGTCCACAAACACCTTTGCAGAAAAATCTTGCCAGAACAGGTAAAGTTCTTGGTATCTGTGCACTTGCGATTTGTGTTGTGATATTTGGTCTGGGACTGTTCCAGAAAGTGCCGCCGCTTGATATGTTTATGATCTCGATCAGTCTTGCTGTAGCGGCGATTCCTGAAGGGCTTCCGGCAATCGTTACGATCGTTCTGGCTCTCGGTGTGCGGAAGCTTGCCGCCCACAGGGCAGTTGTGCGAAAACTGCCTGCCGTGGAAACTTTAGGCAGTGCCAATGTCATATGTTCCGATAAAACAGGTACGCTGACACAGAACAAAATGACAGTGGAGGAACTTTCAGGCTACAGCGGTACGATCAATGCTCATTCCTCAGACGGAGCATTGCTGCTTTCTCTGGCAGCTTTATGCAATAACAGCGAGCTGAAAAGGAACACCAAGGGTTATTATTCGGACGGCGACCCTACAGAGGCGGCGATCGTTACAGCTGCGGCGAACTTTGGTCAGGTGAAAACCGAGCTTGACAAGCGTTTCGTCAGAAAAAAAGAAGTACCGTTTGATTCCAAGCGCAAACGCATGATTACCGTGCATCAGCTTTCCACAGGCGGCTACAGAACGATTATCAAGGGCGCACCGGATGTACTCATCGATTTATGCGGTCATGTTCATACAAGCAGCGGCATTAAATTCATGGGCAAGGGTGAGAAAAAGAAGCTTCATGCGGAAAATAACCGCCTTGCCGAAAAAGCCATGCGTGTCATAGCAGCAGCCTATAAAGATACTGCCGAAATGCCAAGCGAAAACGACCTTGAAAAAGAGCTGATCTTTGTCGGTTTTATCGGAATGACCGACCCACCCAGACCGCAGGCATACGGAGCGGTTGCCGAGTGTCGTAAGGCTGGCATTAAAACAGTGATGATTACAGGAGATCATATCATTACGGCAAAAGCAGTAGCAAAAAAGCTTGGTATTTACAAGGACGGTGACAAAACAGCAGCAGGAGCAGAGCTTGATAAACTCAGTCAGAAAGAGCTGGAAAGTCATATTTATGAATATTCGGTTTTTGCAAGAGTTTCGCCCGAACATAAGGTACGCATTGTCAAAGCCTTCCAGAGTCGAGGGGCTATTGTCGCAATGACAGGCGATGGCGTGAACGATGCACCGGCACTGAAATGTGCGGATATCGGCTGTGCAATGGGCATCAGCGGTACGGATGTAGCAAAAAGTGCAGCGGATATGGTACTTGCAGATGATAATTTTGCAACGATCGTGGACGCAGTGGAGCAGGGAAGGGGAATCTTTGATAATATTGGTAAAACCATTCACTTTCTGCTTTCCAGCAATATTGGTGAAATTCTGACAGTACTCTGTGCATTTCTGATGAATCTTCCGTCACCGCTTTTAGCAATTCAGCTTTTGTGGATCAATCTTGTTACGGATTCTTTGCCGGCACTTGCACTTGGTTCCGAGCCTGCCAGAAAGGATATTATGGAAGTACCGCCCAAGGACAGCAAAAGCGGCATTTTTACAAAAGGCTCTGTGCGTTCCATTATCATAGAAGGCTGTTTTATCGGTGCACTTGCCTTTCTTGCCTTTACGATAGGGCGAATTTGTTTTGACAACGGTGGTGACCCTGTCACAGGCAGAACTATGACATTTGCAGTTTTAAGTCTGAGCCAGCTTGTTCATTCGTTCAACCTCAGAAGTGACAAATCGCTTTTGAAAATCGGCTTTCTGGGCAATCCAAAGCTGATAGGCGCGTTTATCATCGGTGTGATCATGCAGGTATCGGTGATATCTATACCGCTGCTTTCAGGTATTTTCAAGACAACGGCTCTTTCGCCCCTTGGTTGGCTGATCGTCATTCTTCTTTCACTTGTTCCGCTTCTTGTTGTTGAAACGGAAAAGGCACTTAATAAGGATAATTAAATAAATAAAAGAAAAACTGTCGTATCAAAATGAATACGGCAGTTTTTATTATGATGTTTATAATTTCAAGATATCATGAAAGTATTTTAAGGTTGAAAATTTGTATTTTCGGTTAAATTCTTTCTCGACACTCCTGACACTAAAAAATGGGATTATCCAGTCAAAGGATAACCCCACTGTAACATCATCACTCGGTCAATTTTTATTTTACCGACGTGTCAGAACCGTCACACGTCATCTTCATGTGATGTGTACAAGATGTTTTATCTTGTACTAATATTATATACTATTTTAGTCAGAAAGTATACATATAAATCTAACAAATCTTGTTGTTGTCTTTTGTGAAATATTATGAAAGGATATGACAAGCGACCTGAGGTTTCGTCCGCCCCGACCAAAAAGGATAGCCCCCACATGAGCTGCAACTCTGTGGGGGCGATTTGTTGCAATGGTGCAACCGTATCTTTTGCCTAGGACTATTATATCATATGCAGGAGTCAAAGTCAATATTCATCAATCATAAAAATAACCGCCCTGTCGGACGGTTATTTTAAAGTGTTGGCATCTTCCTATTTTCCCGGGACGTCACCATCCGAGTATCTTCGGCACTATCGAGCTTAACTTCCGTGTTCGGCA
>CACYDD010000222.1 GCA_902773065.1 uncultured Ruminococcus sp.
CTTGAAAGTCGCCTTTGCAGTACCCGTGTATACGCCCTTGCCCGTTATGGTAACTGTTGCTGTGCCTATTGCCTTGTTGTTCTTGTAAGTTACAGTATAGTCTGTGTCTGCTTTGAGAGTCTTGCCTCCCACCTTGACTGTTGGCATCTGTTTGATAGCCTTGCCGGTATAGTTCTTATTTTTCAGCCCAGAAACAGTTGATAACTCAACAGTATATTTATAACTTATCTTGTTTTTCTTTGCAAAAATCTCGGCAAATGACCCTGGCTCACAGTATATTACTGCATTGTAATAATTTCCTATTGCTCCGTCTTCTATAGTTTTAACACTGCTTGGAATTACTATTTTGCTAAGATGTTCGCAATTTGAAAATGCAACTTGTCCAATTGTTTTTACACTCTTAGGTATTGTTATGCTCTTTAATCCGCAATGATCAAAAGCACCGTTGCCGATAGAAGCAACTCCTTCCGGAATAGATATTTTTTCAAGAGCTGAACACTTGGCAAATGTACTGAACTTTATTTCTTTTATGTTCTTTGAGAGCTTTATATTTTTTAATGACATACACCAAACAAAAGCCGCACCGCCTATATCGGTAACACTGTCCGGGATCACTACATCCTTCAAAGACGAGCAAAAATAAAGCGAATTGTTACCGATTGTTTTAACGCCATTTGCTATTGTAAGTTTTTCAAGCTTGCCACAAAAAGCAAACGCATAATCATCTATTTTTTTGATATTTGCAGGTATATTAATACTTGTTATTCCGCTGCTGTCAAATGCTCCTGCACCTATGCATTTTACGTTTTTAGGTATTTTCAGAGTCCCTGTGCATTTAAAGCCATCAATAATAATATCATTTACGATAACTAACGGGTTTTCTTTTCGCTTATTTTCAAGCCATTTTGTTCCCATAAACACATGGGTTCCAAACTCCGTTACACTTTTTGGAATGCTTATATTCTTTAAACTACTGCAATTATAAAATGCCGAATCACCAATACTTTTGACAGACTGAGGTATTGTAACATCAGTAATACCCGAGCACTCGGAAAATGCACGGCCAGCAATACAGGTAACACTATTGGGTATTGACACTTTTCCACTGCATCTGGTTGCATCAATAAGAATACCATTAATGATTACAAAAGTGTTTTCACTCTTTATATTATTTAGCCATTTTGTTTCAGAAAAAGCATTACCTTCAATAGCCTTTACACTGCCTGGTATTATAACTTTTTCAAGATTTTCACAGTTGCTAAATGAACTATTTCCTATTTTAGTGACACCGTTCGGTATAGTCACACTAACAATACTATCACTGCCCCAAAAAGCGCTATTTCCTATACTCGTAACTTTTATCTTGTTAATGTATTCCGGAATCTTTATTTCTGAATCTTTACCATAATATCGAGTGATTTCTGCTGTGCCATCTTCAAGTACATAATACTCATAATCACCAAGGTTTTCCGCACTTACTTCTATTGATGTATCAAAGCATATATACTCGGCAGGCAACACAGAGCCCCCTCCAAATACCATAACCATAGCAAGTATAGAAGCTATCAATTTCTTTTTCATAATAACACATCCTCTTTGTCGTTTTAACTCATTTCATACCCAACTGAGCCGTTTTTACCGAGAATATTTCTATTCTTGAATTATCTTCAGAAAGAATAATATTTATAGATATTGGTAACTTTTCCGAATGCTCAAAATCAAAATGATAGCTCAGGTTTTTTCTGCCATATTTAACATATGTATTGGAATACATCATTTCATCATGTATCACATCAGGATCATTTGGGTCAATATTGCCTTTTATAGAGCTTTCTAAGTTTTCATCCTCAGTATAGTCACCGTCATAATACGGTGTTCCAAGAGCCTTAATTATTTCATCGTATGACGAATTAAAAGTTAATCCCCCGGGCAGCTTCACATCAAACATATTATCCTTGTCATTTATGTGCACGATAACAGTTCCATATACAACGTTATCATAATTATCCGGATCCATTATTGCGCCATCTGCAAATGATATATAATTGCTACTGCCATCTTTATAATATTTTGAAGAGTATCCATGTTCATCTTTTTGCTCGGTCCATCCCTTTTTTATAAATTCACTGGGAGAGATCGTACCATTCACTATCTTGATTCCATCTATTTTTACTTCATCTTTAATGCGGCTATATGGCGGTTCTTCCGGTTCGGGTTCAGGCACAGGAGTCGTGGTTTCGGTAGTAGTTGTTTCAGGCGCAGCTGTGGTCGTAGTAGTGGTAGTTACCTCTTCGGAAGACTCATCTCTACTTTCATTTACTTTGCTTTCCACTAAGATGTCGCTGCTTGATACCGCTTTAGAATTATTGCTTGATGCCCATGTATCGCCGCAGGAAACAAGAATAGACGAAATCAAAATAGCGGCAATAACAGCTTTTGTTGTTTTAATCATTATAATCCCTCTTTTCAAATAAAAAGGCAACACGTCAATAAACGCATTGCCTTATGATTATCCGATATAAACAGAGCTTATGCCCCGGCAACCGGCTGTCATACTCTTAAAGCTTAGACCCTTGGCTTTGCGTCACTGCCTTTCGGCAGATTTGCCTATTATTATCTATATTATTATATCATAATTCATGAACACAGTCAATCTCATATTTAAACTTTTTGTGAATTTTGGCCGCATGCACAAATTGCTAATATCATATTTGTACAATAAAGCAAAGCACGCCGAGGTTTGTCAGCGTGCTTTATATAGATTATTTTACTTTGATTCTCTTAACAGCTGACCAGCCGCTGTAATACTTGACCTTGTTTACAGTCTTGTATGTGCGTACTCTCACATAATAAGTCTTGCCCTTTGTGAGCTTGCTTATCGTCTTAGATGTCGCTGTTGAGTTTGTAGTCTTGGTGGTCGCCTTTGTGAACTTCGAGCTTGTCGAGTAGGATATTTGATACCCCGTCACGCCTGACACCTTGCTGTAAGTCGCTTTAAGCTGTTTAGTCTTGGGCGATGTCACGCTCTTCAAGGTCGTCTTCTTGGGGTTGATCTTGAATGTAGCCTTGGCTGTTCCTGTATATGCACCCTTGCCTGTTATGGTAACGGTCGCTGTTCCGACAGCCTTGTTGCTCTTGTAGCTTACGATGTAGTCTGTGCCTGCCTTTAAGGTCTTTGAACTGAGCTTTACAACGGGGGTCTGAGTTATGGATCTGCCGGTGTAATACTTGCTCTTTAAGCCTGATACTGTGGCTTTGGCGATGCTTGTGCGGGTGAGCTTTGCCTTAATATTATCCTTGTAGCTATCGCCGCAGACAGAGCAGGTGTGGAGGGTATAGCCTTGTGCATCATAGGTGGGCTTTACTACCTTGTCTGTGTACTTATGACCTGTTGCCTTTATTGTTTCGGTATAGCTGTCACCACACGAGCAAGTGTAGGTCTTCATGCCGTTCTTTGTGCAGGTGGCTGCTGTTGTAATCTTTGATGTGTAGCTATGAGTATGTGCAGGAGTCAGCTTATCTGTATATTTGTCCTTATAGCTATTTCCGCATACTGAGCAGGTGTGGAGAGTGTAGCCTTGTGCAGTTGTTGTGGGTGCTACGATCTGAGTTGTGTAGATATGACCTTTTGCAGCTATCGTTTCAACATAAGTTTCACCACATGAACATGTATAAGTTTTCGTACCAATTTCTGTACAAGTTGGAACAGTAGTACTTTTCAACAAAAAATTATGTTCATGATTGTTTTGGTTAAAATGAATATTGTTATTTATTAGATAAAAGTTACCAGGTTGAAACTGGATTTTTTCCCAATCCTTTTTTGTTCCATAATAATAAACATCAGATAAATCGCTGCACCATTCAAATGCATCGGTATTAATTGAAGCCACACTTAGTGGTATATAAATAGTCTTAATACCAGAATACTCAAAAGCACCAACATCAATTGTTGTAACTCCATCAGGGATAACTAAACTCTCAAGTGCTGAACAGCCTCGAAACAGACTATTACTTATAGTTGTAATTCTTTTAGGCAAACATACATTTTTTAAGTTAGTACAACCTGCAAATGCATTATAATCAATACTTTGTACATTTTCAGGAATTATTATATCAGTAAGGTTTTCACAACCATAAAATGCCCATGCTTCTATATACTTTACACTATTTGGAATATTTATTTCTGAGATGTTTGTATCCGCCAGCAATCCGTCGGATATATATCTTGATCCCTCA
>CACYDD010000223.1 GCA_902773065.1 uncultured Ruminococcus sp.
ACGGATAGCGGAAAATAAAAAAGGCGGGAATCAGACTCTCTGCATGAAAGTTTGATTCCCGTTGTTCGGTCTATTTTTTTAAATCCCGACTTTCAAACGGGTCATAGCTATTCAGTCCCCCTAGGTTTTTCAAGAAATAATACCGATTTTATTGTATAAACATTCATTTTTTAATTTTATATAACCATTTATGGAATTTTATTCAAAAACTTTTCTAATTGTAGTCAAAAATCACTTAATTAGAGGAGGGACTGAATAGTTACAAGATATCAATTATTAACTATAAATGAGCAAATCTGAAAAATGCACAAAAATAAAGACAACGACTTAAAAATGAGTTAAAATGGAGTTGATAGCCGACCAAAGAAACTCAAAGGAGTCGTTGCCTTATGGATAAAAGCATACACCATTCAGAAACAATTTTCAAGATATTACAGAAAATAAATTTGACGGAAAAATTATCAGAAGTATATCTATCGCATATCATCACAATAATGATAGCCATATTCAGTATAGGATATCATGGTAAGACAGTCGATTTTGGATTCTTACTTCTCTTGCCTATTTTATTGCCTGTTCCTGCTCGGAATCTTTTGACTTTTCAGAGGGCTGTTACAGAAACTTCTCTGTCTGTCAAGGGTCATATCTCTCTGCCGTCACTCTCCCTCAAAACCTCCGTGGAGGGTGTCGGCAGGCATATTGACCTGACGGCTCAAGTCTGGAAGCGTGACTTTGACAAAGACCAGTTTACCCACCTTGACTACAGCGGCACCCGCTACCGCATTGACAACATCTCTGCCGGCTTGAATGACCTTATCGTCAAGCTTTCTCTTGCAAGAAATTGAATATTGACATTGTGATAACATTGTGGCACAATACCCTCAAGGAGATGATTGTTATGTCAATGTCGAATATTAATGTCAGAATTGATGCCGATAAAAAGGCAAAGGCTCAGGAATTGTTTCATTCCCTCGGAATGGATATGAGTACCGCTGTCAACCTGTTTATACAGTCGGCACTGGATTTCGGCGGAATCCCTTTTGCTGTCCGCAAGTACAACAAAGAAACAGAAGCTGCTTTTGCTGAAATTGAACAGATGAAACAACACCCTGAACAATACAAGGGCTATACCGATATTGATGAACTGTTTGAGGATCTGGCAAAATGAAATATACAGTTAAATTTACCAAGCAGTTCAAAAAAGACTTCAAAAGGGCAGAAAAACAACACAGAGATTTGAACATTCTCAAAAATGTTGTCAATATGCTCGCTAACGGAGAAAAACTCCCTCGTGAATATTTTGACCATGCGGTAACCGTAGGCGGAATAAGTATGATATAATTTAAATTAGTCAGTAACAGCATTTTCTACCCAACAGTACAGAAGGGATGATATTATGAACGAAGAAATAAAAACAAGCGTTGGCAAAGAAGGCTTTGAGGGTATTCTTTTTACGGCAGATAATACGAAAGATAAAGTCCTTATCGTTACATCCGGCTCCAACGGCGGAATAAAGCTGACAAAGGAATGTGCAGAATTTTATGCCAGACATTCTGTTCCGGCACTTGCACTTGCAATTTTCGGAACAAAGCAAACAGGAAAAAATCTTGACCGCATACCCCTTGAATATGTGGAGTATGCTATCCGTTGGCTGAAAAAACTTGGGTATCGGAAAATCGGAATTGACGGTACTTCTAAAGGGAGCGAGCTTGCGCTTTTGGCGCTTCAAAGTTTTCTGTTATTTCCTGTGTTATTGCCCGTGTGCCGTCCTATTTCATCAGTGAGGGACTTGTTTCAAAAGGGAAAATGAAGAAGCCATCCGGTACATCCTGCTGGAGTTATCAGGGAAAGGAAATACCATTTGCACGGTATAATTATCGCAGTTTCAACTTGCCAAAGATCATACTGAAAGAAAAGGAGCTTCATCTGATTTCGATAAACAAGGATAAAACCGTGAAGAATGAAAATATTATTCCTGTTGAAAGGATAAAAGCACCGATCTTGCTGCTTTCAGGGAAAAACGATTCGGTATGGCCTTCTTATGAAAGCTGCCTTTACATTGAAAAAAGACTTAAAGAAAATAGCTTTGGATATCCCGTAAAGCATATTGCTTTTGAATATATCGGACATGAAATGCTGGTATCTCTTAGTCCCATATATAAGATTGCATTCAAGGCGGAAAGAAAGTACAAAACGGAATGTAAAGATGAACGGAAAAGACTTGCCTATGAATTGCTGAACTGGGTTAAAAATCAATGGAAATGAGGTACAATAATGGACGAATATACTTTTTCAGTAGTCATTCCTGCCACAATGAAGAAAAATATATAAGCAGATGGATGGATTGTAGAACGCTCATTTGGATGGCTTGAAAAATATCGGCACTTATGGAAAAACTGCGAACGCAAACTGTCTATTTCTTTACAAATGACGGTTCTTGCTTTTGATCTTGCCATAAGTCTTTCAATATCTATCCCGGCAGGACATATATTCCGGCAGGCAAAAGATTTTCCGCAGCCGTCAGTTATTCTTTTTCCGAATTGCTTACGCAGATCGGCTGCCGTGTGCTTGTCAAGTCCCGTAAGCAGCCTTGACGAAGGAACCATAGCTGACATCCCGAAAAATTTTCCGCCGGAAGCAGCGAAATGCTTTTTTCTATTTCGTTTTCATTCATATCGGAGCTACCGGAGGGAGTAAGAATAACATTCGCTCCATAGCTTCTGAACTGCGAACTCATCTGACGGGGAACATCATAATAGATAAGCCCCAGACCCGAAAGGATGGTTGCTCCGACTACGATAGCCAAAAGTGCAACTATCATTCTCGAACGCCGTCTGAGAAGGGATGCCAAAACCATTCTGACAAACATACGATGCTTTTTATTCATTTTCTGTTCCTCCCATTAATGACCGCCGTGGAGGACTTCCGACGGGCGAAGTCTGAGTATCATTCTGACAGTCGGTATACTGCCTGCAAGCGTTACGGCAATGACAAGGACGGTCACAAGGAACGCTACCATTCCGCTCATTTCTATTGCGGATGAAAAAACAGACTGACCGATGATCTGTGCAAAGCCATAACCTATGAAATAGCCCGCCGCTGCTCCTATGACCGAGGTTAGTATTATTTCTGTCAGAACAAGAAGTGTGACCTGACTGTTTTTTGCTCCGACTGCCTTCATCAGTGCAAGCTCTGCCGAACGCTCCATAACGCTTGATGTAACAAGATTGGAAATTCCGAGGGTTGCACCTATAAGGCTCATAAGAGTAATAAGTGCCATAAGCAGCTCCGTCTTTTCCAGTATTTTTCCTTCCGAATCGGCTATCTGCCGCACAGCTCTTGCAGATGCCTCCGG
>CACYDD010000224.1 GCA_902773065.1 uncultured Ruminococcus sp.
AAACATTCCGCTCTCTCAGATGATCGGTTCCGATGAAAGTTTAGTTGCAAGCGGTCAGGGTGACAAGACCGGTCTGGAATACACCTTTACAAAGGACGACAAGCTGGTGACCGGCGGAGAGTTCCTCATCAAGAACCTCAAGACCAACAAAGTAACGGTTATTCAGCAGGAGATCGGCGTTCAGCCTGTTCTTGCCTTTGGCAACAGCAGCGGCGACTTTGCTATGGCGAACTTTACCATAAACAACAATCAATACAAAAGCGCTGCCTTTATGCTCTGCTGTGACGACACCGAGCGCGAAAACGGCAACATTGAAAAAGCCGACAAGATGCGCACAAACTGCGAGGAAAACGGATACACCGCCGTTTCTATGAAAAACGACTGGACAACCATTTACGGAGATAATGTGAGCAGGAAATAACACTTTACTTTTTCGGGGATTATTCCAAAAAACAAGAGGCTGCCGCACATTTGATATGACAGCCCCTTATTCATCTCATGACGCAAAATGTGTTTGCCTATTATGTCCGTATGTTTTATAATATAACTCAAAAAACATTTTGCATGATAGTGTTCTGAAATCGTATGGAGTCGGTGATAATGATACAGATATGCAATATAATAGCTGAGCTTTGTTCCATGATAATACATTCCTGTCCGGATGACTCTTTATTTGTAAAGTACAGTTGTCTGACAGTGAATCGAAAGAATAAAATGCTGCGGGATATTTCAGAAAATATTGCTCCGCTGTTTGAACCCGATAAGTTACCGTCCATACGTCAGCTGAAAAAAGCTGATCTGGACGACCGCTTTTATTCCTTACTGGAAGGGTATATTGCCGCACTTCAAATCAGAAACGATCTTTTTACAATGATCGCATTAGTTCAGGTCCTTGACGAAGCCTTGAAAAGCTTTTTGCTTGAACAGATCAGGATGTATCAGACAGATAATTTTTCCGTGGCACTTAATTCCAACCGAGAAACGACAGGGATAGGACTTCTACCTCGCTGTTCCTGCATCTGGGAGCGCAGTAACCGTCTTTCTCACAGCTATAACCGTCTGGATAATTTTCTTTTCCATTTTCTTCTGATCGAAAACAGCATACTCGGAGAGCTGATCGATAAGCATATTTTTCTGTCGGATGATTTCTTTCCCGATTTTTCTGCTCAGCGGCAATTAAAGATCGCCGCTACTCCTCTGCGCCGTGAAAGACATTATATCGAGGAAGAATATACAAAAAATGACATACAGTATCTTCGCATCAGCTATGACCGAAAAAAATCGGCAGAGGATAACGATGAGATATGGAAAAAAACAATAATAGCTGCAAAAAACAACTGTGATATTATCGTATTTCCCGAGCTGTTGGGCAACAGCGACACACCGGAAAACATCAGTCATAGACTACGATCACTGTCGTCTGAGGAGCAGAAGAATATGCCTTCACTGATCATACTTCCATCTGTTTGGGAAAAGAATATGAATACGGTTACAGTTCTTGATCGTTACGGGAATGTTATCTGCCGTCAGAGCAAGCAGAAGCCTTATCTTAAGGAACATGACGGCAATGTATTTTTAGAGAATATCAAGACGAACCTGGTGGTAAATATTCTTCATTTTGAGGGAATCGGGCGTATAGCGATCCTTATTTGCAAGGACTTTATTACTACAAAATATATGGAGCAATTGATGCGCTGCTTCAAGCTGACGCTTATCATCGTTCCGTCCAATTCAACAGGCTCATACGATTTCCGCCAGTCCTTTGATGTCTGCGCTCATGATGACTGCAATGTTATATGGATCAACACCTGTGCAGCGATAAAAGAAGGCAAGGAAGATAATTTCAGGAATATCGGCTACGTCCGCAAGCGTATCGGAAGATATGACGACGATTCTCAAAAGCTCTGTGAAATGCCTGTCTGTGGCGGTGCTTTCGGCGGAAACTGCCGCAGGGATTGTATTTACTTTGAAACGATAAGAGGTGTGTGATATGAAATTCAGAAGTATAAAAAAGGAGTACCAGGGCAATTATCTTACCTACTATAAGATCGGATATGAAACTGAAGGCGGCAAAGAAAAGATTTATGAGATGATAAGCCGAAACCCTGAGATGAAAAAGCAGGATGATCTGAACAGCAGCCAAGCAGATGCTGTTATTATGATAATCCATGACAGCACCGGAGAAAAAATCCTGCTGAATCTGGAATATCGGATGGCGGTCGGTGAATGGGTCTATAATTTTCCGGCAGGTCTGATCGACGATGGTGAGAACGTTTCCGAAGCCGCCGAAAGGGAACTGAGAGAAGAGACAGGTCTGAAACTGACAGAGATCAAAGAGATCTGGAAGGAAAGCTATTCGGCAGTCGGCTTTTCAAACGAAAAAGGCAAAGTCGTGATCGGAACTGCGGAAGGCAAGATACAGAAAAGCGATTCTGAGGCTGAAGAAATAAAAGCAGCGTGGTACACTAAAGCAGAGGTAAAAGCTCTGCTGGGAGAACACCGATTTGCAGCAAGAACTCAGGCTTATTGCTCACTATGGAGTCGGATGTAATACTTAAGATCGAATAATAACGGCAATAACTAACAGACGGCGCTGAGTTTGACTTCAAACACAGATCAGGCATTACGCCTGTCAGGAAGATGAATGCGTGAAAAAGACTAATATTACGATAATTTGCCTGGTGATAGCAATATCATTGGCGGCTTGTTCGGCTACTGAAAAGCAGCCGGAAGGATCACAGCAGGCAGGATCTCAGACATTACAGAAATATACTCTTTCCGCAAAACGAAAGGTCATCATTGACACCGATACCGGCGGCGATGATGCCTCTGCACTGATACTTGCGGCAAAAAGCGGAAATCTTGATATTCTGGGAGTTACTACTCTGGTGGGAAATGTTGATCTGGATCAGGCCGCCAAAAATGCTCTTGCCGCATTGGAGTTGGCAGGCTGTGATGCTCCAGTTTATAAAGGTTCATCCGAAAATATAAGCGGTGAAAAGATCAACGCATTCAGTGTATACGGCACTGACGGCATGGGAGATATGGATCTGGTACATCCGAAAGGAAAAGCCCAGGACAAGG
The DNA here is from genome assembly GCA_902773065.1 of uncultured Ruminococcus sp. GTDB lineage: Bacteria > Bacillota > Clostridia > Oscillospirales > Acutalibacteraceae > UBA1213. The sequence goes on from CACYDD010000224.1 coordinate 3,085, forward strand.
ATGCTGTTGATTTTTATTAGAAACTGTCACTCAAAACCCGAATGAAATCGAAATCGTTGCCATTGGTCCCGCTACAAATATTGCAAAGGCTATTGAACGCGACCCGGATACAATGAAAAGGGTAAAGATGATCTGGTCGATGGGAACTTCCGGTCTTGGCGTGGGGAATGCTTTTCCTGCAGCGGAATTCAATGTTTACCATGACCCTCACGCCTATAAGATCATGCTGGATTCCGGCATACCGATCACCGTGGTCGGACTTGATATGTGCGGCGGAGACGCCATGTGGACAGATGCCGACTTTGAGAAGCTAAGCAGTACAAACAATATCGGAAAATTCGTCACTTCTGCTTTCGCCAAACTCAGGGAGTTTTACAATAATAATCGTTCCGGCGGCCATGTGGATAACTGCGATGCTATGGCAATGATGTGCGTGATCTATGACGGATTTGTCACAGACACGATCAAGTGTCACGGAAGCTGCATCACCGAAAAAGGCGAAGTCTACGGGCAAGTAATATTTTACCAGCAAGGCTTCACCTATGACGTTGTTGACAACGATTTTGATTATAATGTTACTTTAGTAAGCGGTGTCGAAAAGAAGGATTATTTTGACCTTTACAGGCAAACGATCATGTCTTGAATAAAATACTGCCGCCGACAAAACAGGTTTTATATCCTGCTTTGCCGGCGGTTTGTTATTAATGAGTTTATTCAAATTTGTACAGTCATTCTAACGCATATCGTGCAATGATCTTTGCTATCGTTGTCGGGAAGGCTTTCATGGCTGCGGTGGGTTGTAATAATTTGTGTTTGCTTTGTTTTTCTTCTTATTTATGACCACCACTGCGATAATTATTCCC
>CACYDD010000225.1 GCA_902773065.1 uncultured Ruminococcus sp.
ATAGGTATCAATCCTCAGAATGACGGCAAAGTCATCAGAATGATTTTTCCGCCTCTTACAGAGGATCGCAGAAAGGAAATCGTCAAGGAAGTTGCCAAAATGGGCGAGGATGCCAAGGTTGCAGTGCGTTCTGTAAGACGTGATGCTATGGATAAGCTTAAAGCAATGAAAAAGAGCGGTGATATTACAGAAGATGATCAGAAGCACGGCGAAAAGAAAATTCAGGATGCAACAAACAACCATATCAAGTCGATCGATAAACTGACTGAAAAGAAACAGAAGCAAATTATGGAGATCTGATCAAAGCCTGTGTTTTTGCGTAAAAAAGGAATATCTCGGCAAGATCTGCTTCTTGCCGAGATTATTATTAATTAAAATCCGAGAGGAAACAGTATTGTTTGTTGTCTGATTTTAATTATTTTGAGAGGTGTTATAGTATGATAAATAATCATTCAGATTGGCATATTCCCGAACATGTGGGCATAATAATGGACGGAAACGGACGTTGGGCAAAGAAAAGAGCCCTGCCAAGAAGTGTGGGACATAAATATGGGGCGCAAAATTTCAGAAAGATAACTCGATATATCAGTAAACAGGGTGTGAAAGTACTGACGCTTTATGCATTTTCGACTGAAAACTGGAAAAGACCTGCTGATGAAGTAGGGGCTCTTATGAAGCTTTTCAGACAGTATCTGGTGGATTCTCTTACGGATTTCAGAGAGGATGATATTAAAGTCGTGTTTATAGGCGACAGATCAGCGTTTGATCCGAAGCTTGTTGAACTCATCAACGAATCCGAGGAAGTTGCGAAGGACAGAAAGGGAATGCTTCTGAATATCGCTATGAATTACGGTTCAAGGGATGAGATCCTCAGGGCGGTCAAAATGATTGGCAGAGATATTCGTGATCATAAGCTTGATCCTGATCAGATCACAGAAGAGGATATTTCCTCAAGACTTTATACTGCTCATTTACCAGACCCTGATCTGATCATCAGAACAGGCGGTGAATTCAGACTCAGTAATTTTATGCTTTATCAGTCGGCATATTCTGAGTTTTATTCAACAGAAACTTTATGGCCCGATTTTCATGAAGATGATTTTGATAAAGCTGTTATGGAATTTAATCGCAGAAACAGACGTTTCGGGGGTGTATGAATGCGGCAACGATTTATTTCAGCCGGGATATTGGTTGCATTTATTGCAGCAGTGGTATTACTCAGTCTGAAATTTTCCATTTTTATTGATATATTTGTTGCACTGATATGTGCTGCTGCTGTTTTTGAGTTCAACAAAGCGGTCAAAACGCTTCATTTATATCAGATGAGTTTTATCAGTATTGCATTTGCATTTATCTATCCTATGCTTTTATCATATGGAATGTCAACTGTGATATGTTATATCTATACAACCATGATGCTTGGTGTTCTGGTGTTTTTCCATTCAAAAATATCATTCAAAGAATATGCATATACTTTCAGTATGACAATGATTATCACTATTTCATTGTCACTGATTGTATCTCTGAAGGATCTGGATAATAAACACTCAACCTTGTATTTTGTTTTTTCAATGGCATCCCCGTGGCTTGCCGACGCGGGGGCATATTTCAGCGGCGTCTTTTTTGGGAAACATAAGCTTTGTCCGAAAATCAGCCCGAAAAAAACCATAGAAGGTGCAGTAGGCGGAGTATTATTTTGTATTCTGACCTCATGCGGCGTGATTTTTATTTTTCAATGGCTTATCTATGATATCAGTGTTAATTATATCAATGTAATAATGATTTCTCTGTGTGGAGCCTTGCTGTCGATTCTCGGAGATCTGAGTTTTTCGGTTATCAAAAGATCCTATTCCGTCAAGGACTACGGCGATCTGATACCCGGTCACGGAGGAATTCTTGACAGATTTGACAGTGTGATATGCTTTGTGCCTTTTTTGTATATCATTTTAAATTATTTGCCTATTGTATTAGAATAAAGGGAGTAAAAAAGATGACTTCAAAAATTTCTGTTCTTGGTTCAACCGGTTCTATCGGAACACAGACGTTGGATGTTGCCCGTATGCATAATATAAAAGTGACGGCTTTGACTGCTAATCACAATATTGATCTTCTGGAACAGCAGGCAAGGCAGTTTCATCCGAAAATGGTGGCTGTACTTGATCTCGGAGCAGCTGCACAGCTGAAAATAGCACTAAGTGATACAGATATTGACGTATTCTGCGGCGAGGAAGGCATTATCAAAGCCGCTTGTGAAACAAACTGCGATACGGTAGTCAATGCGATCGTAGGGGTAGCAGGATTACTTCCTACATTGTCTGCGATCAGGGCAGGCAAAAATATTGCCCTTGCCAATAAAGAAACACTTGTTGCCGGCGGAAGCATTGTTATGAAAGCTGTAAAGGATAAGGGGATAAAGCTTTATCCTGTAGACAGCGAACACTCAGCGATTTTTCAGTGTTTGCAGGGATGCCCCGAAAATTCACTGAAAAAAATTATTCTGACTGCCTCAGGCGGATCGTTTTTCGGAAAGAAACGTTCCGAGCTGAGCTGTGTAACTGTAAAAGAAGCATTGAATCATCCCAACTGGGATATGGGTGCTAAAATTACTATAGATTCTGCAACGATGATGAATAAGGGACTTGAAGTCATAGAAGCATCATGGCTGTTTGATTGTGCAGATCAGGATATTGATGTCCTGATTCACAGAGAAAGCATAATTCATTCGATGATCCAGTTGAAAGATAATGCTGTAATTGCGCAACTTGGTGTACCTGACATGAGAATTCCCATTCAATATGCACTTACTTATCCCGAGCGACTGCCTTCTCCGACGAAAGAACTTGATTTGTCCGAAATATCACAGATGACTTTTTATAAGCCTGATTATGAAACTTTTGCTTGTCTGGCAATATGCAGAAGAGTACTCAGAAAGGGCGGATTGTATCCGACAGTAGCCAATGCCGCCAATGAAACGGCTGTCGATATGTTTTTGAAAGAGAAAATCAAATTTCTTGACATAGCGGAAATTGTAGCGGAGGCAGTGGAATCATTCCATGAAAACAAAGCTGATATAACGCTTGAAGATATACTGAATGCAGATAAAAATACAAGGATCAGGGTAAAAGAAAAATATTAACAGGGGATGATCAAGATAGATATTTTAAATACAGTATTACTGATTATAATAGGTATATTGATTTTTGAATTAATTGTGTTTGTTCATGAGGGCGGACACTTTATCACGGCAAAGCTTTCAGGAGTAAAGGTTAACGAATTTGCCCTCGGCATGGGACCAAAACTGCTGAAATTCCAAAAGGGAGAAACTCTGTATTCACTAAGACTTTTTCCGATTGGTGGATTTTGTGCAATGGAAGGCGAGGATGCCGACAGTGAGGATGAAAGAGCTTTCGGAAACAAAGCTGTCTGGAAAAGAATGATTATTGTTGTGGCAGGTGCATTTATGAATATCGTCCTTGGACTGATCCTCATGATGATCACCCTGTCGCCGAATAAATATTTTGCCTCCACGACCATAGCAGAATTTGCGGAAAATGCAACTTCTTCTCAGCAGCTTATGAAGGATGATCAGATACAGTCTATCAACGGATATGGTATCAATACTTCTACTGACCTCAGTTTTGCTCTGGCTACCGCAAAATCCAATACACTGGATATCACTGTAAACAGAAACGGAGAAACCAAGCATTTTGATAATGTGAAACTGACGACTATCGAAAAAGACGACAAAGAAATTTTACAGCTTGATTTTAAAGTTTATGCAATAGAAAACAATTTCGGAAATCTTCTGTCACAGACATTTATGTCAACAGTCTCTACCGTTAAAATGGTATGGGCAAGTCTGATCGGTCTTGTGACAGGGCAGTTCGGATTAAATGAAGTTTCGGGACCTGTCGGTATGACAAGTGCCATTTCTCAGGCAGCAGGTGAGGGATTGAAAAGAAGCTTCGGCGACGGTCTGCTGAATCTGATTTATATTATGACAATTATTACCATAAATCTGGGCGTGGTAAATCTTCTCCCGATTCCTGCACTTGACGGCGGACGTTTTGTATTTCTTTTGATAGAGGCAATACGCAGAAAGCCGATTAAACCTGAATATGAGGGCTATGTTCATGCAGCAGGAATGGTTTTGCTGCTGGTATTTATGGTGATTATCTCGATCAAGGATGTATTTCAGCTTATATTTTAACGGAGTTGAGTAGATATGGAAAGAAAAAGTACCAAACAGGTGACTTTAGGAAATATGAAAATAGGTGGTGGAGCAGATATTACAGTACAGTCAATGCTGAATACGCCCTCTACCGATATTGAAGGCAGTGTCAGACAGTCTGTAGAGCTTGAAAAAGCAGGCTGTGATATCATACGTCTTGCGATTCCGGATAAGGAAGCTGTACAGCTGATTCCTGCCATTAAAAAGGAAGTCAGCGTACCGCTTGTGGCAGATATCCATTTTGATTACAGACTTGCACTTGAATCTGCTGCTGCAGGAATCGACAAAATACGAATCAATCCCGGTAATATCGGAGATGACAGTAGGGTAAAACAGGTAGCTGATGAATGCCGCCGCAGAAATATTCCGATCCGGATCGGCGTTAATTCAGGCTCACTTGAAAAAAATATTCTTGAAAAATATGGCAGACCAACACCGCAGGCACTTTGCGACAGTGCATTATATCATGCGTCTTTGCTGGAAAAGTTTGATTTTGAAAATATCGTTCTTTCGATGAAATCCTCAAATGTTGATTTTATGGCACAGGCTTATCGTCTTGCTTCCGAACAATGTCATTATCCGCTTCATC
>CACYDD010000226.1 GCA_902773065.1 uncultured Ruminococcus sp.
AAGTAACAACCCACATGCCCCATAGGGGACGGAAACGGATATATACTCCTTGATATCGTCATACATAGCCGTAACAACCCACATGCCCCATAGGGGACGGAAACCGCGGTCTCGTTGTAGACATCCCATCGTTTACCCGTAACAACCCACATGCCCCATAGGGGACGAGAATTGATATTTTGCCGCATGATCAATTCATAATTGTTACATCAATCTAACTTAATCTATTGAAAATTGAGGGATTTTGTGGTATGATTAATGTCGAAATATACTTTAAAAAAGTTTTGTAAAAATTTTTGGAAGTTTACGCAGCGGCATAAAATTTATGGTTTACATGAAGTTGCAGCGTAATTGACAGCGGAGGCACTTCGCAGGAGAATCATACTATGACGAATAAGGAAGCGGCATTAAAATACTCAACAGGGGGCAAAGGAAAAGCGGATATGTCAGCTTTAAGGCTGATGGTGGAAGCGTTTCTGGCAGGAATGTTTATCGCGTTGGCAGGGGCAGCGTCAACGATCGCGGCAGCAACGGTGGGATCGCCGTCAGTTGCAAAACTGATCACGGCTCTGATTTTCCCTGCAGGTCTTGCAATGGTTATTCTCAACGGCACAGAGCTTTTTACAGGCAATAGCCTGATGATCATTTCATTGCTTGATAAAAAAATCAAACTGACAAGGGTCTTGCGCAACTGGGTGATCGTTTATCTCGGCAATTTTGCAGGCTCGGTGTTTGTGAGTGCATTATGTGTTTACGGTCATGTCTATCGGTTGTTTGACGGTGCAGCAGGGCTGTCAGCAGGTGCGGCAGCAGCGGCGAAATGCAGTATTTCATTTGAGGATGCATTGTTCAAGGGGATTCTGTGCAATATATTGGTATGTGTTGCCGTAATGATGACTGTCATGGTAGAAAATGCGGTAGGCAAGATCATTGCACTTTTTCTCCCGATCATGGTGTTCGTCATTTGCGGATTTGAACACAGCGTTGCCAATATGAGCTATATCAGCACAGGACTGTTTCTGAAAGCCTCGGGACAGCTTGCCCCATCCATAACGGCAGATGATCTTACACTTTACGGATTTCTGATAACAAACCTCATCCCTGTAACCTTCGGAAATATCATCGGCGGTTGTCTGACAGGTTTTGCCTACTGGTTCACAAATATTTACAGAGAAGACTGACACGCAGTGCCTGCGCTTCCGATTTGCGTTTAAGTTCTTACGTTAATATAAATTTATTGCCGCGTTCCATGTTTATATTGGAAACGCGGCAATAAATTTGTTTTTTGGCTTAGAACAACCGAAGGGCAGCAAATTGACAAAACTTTGCAAGCTATAGGTTGCAAAATAATGGGAAAAGTATTATAATGAAACAGAGGAGAACATAAAGATGAGTGAGCAAAAAATCAATCGGAAAGTAAAAGATACCGTGTTTTCCAGTCTGTTTTATGAATGTGAATATGCTGTGGAAAATGCAAAGGAACTGTATAAAGCAGTTCGGGGAAGAACAGTAAATGAAATTGAAAAATGTCGTTTGGAAGATGTATTGTTTCGTGAAAGGAAAAATGATATTGCATATGTGATGGATAAAAGACTGGTTAGCTTTATGGAACATCAGTCTACGGAAAATCCGAATATGCCTTTGCGATATCTTCTTTATGCCGCAAGGACATACGAAAGAGAAAACTTAACAGGTGCAAAAGTACTTTATTCGGGCAGACTTGTAAGAATTCCGAAACCTGAATTTTATGTTTTATATAATGGATCAGGCGAACTTAAAAGTACAGAGTTAAGGCTCAGTGATGCATTTATGGAAGAAGTGGATCAAGATGATAACAGTTTGGAGATCAAAGTCAGAGTAATTGACATTAATTTTGATAAACTGATACAAAATGAAGCACTTAGAAATTGTAAACCACTTTACGGATATTCATATCTTATTGACAAAACACGCAGTTATAAAGGTGATACAGAAAAAGCTGTGTGGGATTGTATGGATCATGATATTCTGAAAGAATATCTGGAGTTTTACGGAAGTGAGGTAATTAATATGCTGAACATTGAGTATAACGAAGAAGATGCAAGAAAGTATCTTGTACGAGAATCAAGAGAAGACGGCTTTGTTGATGGTTGGAAACAAGGACAGTCAGAAGGCGAAGTAAAAGGAGAAGCAAAAGGAGAAGCAAAAATGCTGAAAAAATTGCAAAAACTGGGCAATTCTATCAAACAGCTTTCTGTAATGTTTGAAATGCCGGAAAGCGAGATTGAAAAATTGCTTGCTATGGATATTTAATGAAGTACCAAAACTTAATATGTTTTATTGATTTGAGAGGTAAAGATGAGAAATACTGTTTTGACATTTAAACAAAATAAAGAACAAGGAAAAAAAATCAGTATGCTGACGGCATATGATTATTCAACCGCAAAGCTGATGGACGAATCAGGAATCAATGCGATACTGGTCGGAGATTCTCTCGGAAATGTCATGCTGGGCTATGAAGATACGATTTCTGTTACAATGGAGGATATGATCCATCACGGTGCGGCAGTGGCAAGGGGCGCAAAAAATGCACTTGTCGTAATCGATATGCCGTTTATGTCGTATCAGACTTCTGTATATGATGCGGTAGTCAATGCAGGCAGACTGATGAAAGAAGGCAGAGCAGGAGCGGTAAAGCTTGAGGGCGGAAAGGAAGTCTGCGCCCAGATCAGGGCGATCACTGACTGTGGAATTCCTGTTATGGCACATCTCGGTCTGACACCGCAGTCCATCAATGCGTTCGGCGGCTTTAAAGTACAGGGAAAAAGCATGGAAGCTGCAAAAAAGCTGATCGAAGATGCCAGAGCTGTTCAAGAAGCAGGGGCGTTTGCCGTAGTGCTGGAGTGTGTTCCCTCAAAGCTTGCGGAGAAAATTACAAAGGAGCTGACCATTCCCACTATTGGAATCGGTGCAGGCGGCGGATGTGACGGTCAGGTGCTTGTTTATCAGGATATGCTGGGGATGTTCTCCGATTTTACACCGAAATTCGTCAAAAAATATGCCGACATCGGCACGATCATGAAAGAAGCCTTCCGGAACTATATCAAAGAGCTTGACGAAGGCACATTCCCGTCCGAGGAACACGGCTACAAAATCGACGACGACATCATAGAAAAACTTTATTAAAAGTGTGGAGTTGTGACTTTGGCAATAAACTCACGCATGTCATTCATTGTGCATTATGCATTATGAATTATGCATTAAAAAAGGGGATAAGGTTATGAAAATTGTAACGACGATAAAGGAAGTAAGGGAAGAAGTAAAACAGTGGCGGAAAGAAGGACTTTCGGTTGGTCTTGTTCCGACAATGGGCTATCTGCATGAGGGTCATGCAAGTCTGATCAAGAGGGCTGTACAGGAAAACGACAGAGTGATCGTCAGCGATTTTGTCAATCCGACACAGTTCGGACCGAATGAAGATCTGGAAAGCTATCCGCGAGATCTGGAAAGAGATGCAAAGCTTTGCAGTGACGAGGGTGCGGCACTGATTTTCAATCCGTCAGCAGAGGAAATGTATTTTCCTGATTTTTCAACCTATGTGAATATGACAGGACCTTCTGATGAGCTTTGCGGAAAAAGCAGACCCATTCATTTCAGGGGAGTATGCACAGTTGTTTCCAAGCTGTTTAACATTGCCACGCCCGATAGAGCGTATTTCGGTCAGAAGGATGCACAGCAGTTAGCAGTCATTAAACGAATGGTAAGAGATTTGAATTTTGATATCGAAATTGTCGGCTGCCCGATTATCAGGGAAGAGGACGGACTGGCAAAAAGTTCAAGAAATACTTATCTGAGTGAGGATGAGCGTAAAGCGGCGGTGATTCTTCACAAGGCACTGGAGGAGGGCAAGGCTCTTGTTCTCGGCGGTGAAAAAAGTACTGCGGCAGTGATAGAAAAAATCACAAGTATTATCGAAAGCGAGCCGTTGGCAAAAGTAGATTATGTTCAGGTGGTAAGCTTCCCCGATATTACGGTGATTGATACGATCGAGGGAGATATTCTGGCTGCCGTTGCGGTATATATCGGAAAAACAAGACTGATCGATAATTTTATTATTGAACATTGATTTTGAAAGGCTGAGAGTTTATGCAGATAACAATGCTGAAAGGGAAAATACATCGTGCGGTTGTCACACAGTCGGAGTTGAATTATGTCGGAAGTATCACAGTTGATGTAAAGCTGCTTGAAGCAGCAGGTATCTATGAGTATGAAAAAGTACAGATCGTTGATATCGAAAACGGCAATCGTTTCGAGACTTATACTATTGCAGGTGAACCGGATTCGGGTATGATTTGTCTGAACGGCGCAGCGGCAAGGTGTGTGCAGAAGGGCGACCACATTATTATCATGTCCTACTGTCAGCTGGAAAAAGAAGAAGCAGATTCCCATAAGCCTGTTGTCGTTTTTGTTGATGAAGAGAATCAGATTGTCAGAACGGCAAATTATGAAAAGCACGGCGTTCTCAGTCAGCAGATGATAGAAGAATCGGGGTGCTGAAATGGCAATATCAAAAATGATAGCGGAATTTGGCTGTAGTGCAGAAAAACTCTGGGAGCTTGTAACATCCACAGAAAATTATGCATGGCGCAGTGATATCAGCGAAATTGTTGTCTTAAAGGAAGGCAGTATCTTTGAAGAACATACCAAAGAAGGTTATGTTACAAAATTTACAATCACAGCCTTTGAGCCATATTCCCGTTATGAATTCGATATGGAAAACGAAAATATGTCAGGTCACTGGACTGGGTTCTTTTCGGCAGGCGAAAAGAAAGTATCTGCTGAATTTACAGAGGATGTAACTGCCAAAAAGCTTATCATGAAGCCGTTTGTCAAAGGCTATTTGCAAAAACAGCAGCAGCGTTATATTGATGATTTGAAAAAAGCGTTGAACCAATAATGCTCACCTACAAAAAACAGATTATTCTGTTTTTTTGTAGGTTATTATTTGCATTATTGTTGAAATATTGTTATAATTACTTTGTTACTGTTCTCCAATCTGGTAACAGATAGGAGGTGGTACAATGGATAATTTTGTTTCGTGCTTGGTTTCTGTTATGGCAGGGATTGTTGCAAACATAATCTGCAAATGGTTTGACAATGAAAATAAAAAACAGTAACAAGCCTGCGGTTTATGTCAGCCGTTCCCTTGCGGAGAAATGAACAGACCCCCGACAAAGTCTCGTACACTCGTCGGGGGTCATTTTGGTTACAATGGATAACCTTGTTTCGTTACAAGGTTATTATATCATATGCAAAACAGTAAGTCAATATTCCTGTGAAATGAATATTTCATAATTTTCGTTTATAAGTAAAATTGAAGCCAAACAAAATTATTTTTGATTTGCCTTTCGCTGCATTTTCAGCATTTTGATGATCTCGCCGAATTTAGGAGGATTACCGTACATGAGTACGCCGATTTTGTAGATTGCAGCCGCAAGCATACCGAGAAGATAAATGGTGATGATCTGTACTACAGCCGAAAGAGCAATTTCCCAGACGGCGATATCTGTCATGGTAGCACGGACAAACATTGCCATTGGTGCAGAAATCGGAAAATAGGACAGAACTGTCATAAAAGTGCTGTCTACCATGTCACCTGTACACATAAATACCATGATCATATAGACTGCCGAAAGAACGATCATAACAGGGGATGTCAGTGTATTCAGATCCTCAGACTTGGAAGCAAAGGAAGCAAGTGCACCGAGAATAAACGAAAACATGAAATAGCCGAGAAGGAAAAACAGCAGTGCCAGCAGTACTGTTGAAGCAGGCAGTTGGATATATTTCGAAATTTCATCCGGGATCATGCCGCTTGAAAATGTTCCGAAGGAAACAAGAGCCGTAAGAAGCAGAACCGCAAGCTGTGTCAGACCCGCAAGACCCGAGCCGATGACCTTGCCGAACATTAAATGTGTAGGTTTTGCACAAGTGATGAGCAGTTCCATCGCTCTGGAGTTTTTCTCACTGACAACACTTTGTGCAACAAGCTGACCGTAGGTCATGGTCGCCATGAAAAGTACACACATTAGGATATAAACAGGAAGATAGTTTTTGCTTTGGTCAGTGCCTGTTGTGACGGTTTCAAAAGTGACTTTGGTGTTCATGATTTTATCGGTTTCTGCCTGAGAAATACCGTATTTATCAAGTGCCTTGACTGTATACATGGATTTTACAACATCCGAAATTGTTTCGTAGTTCTCGCTGAACAGGGAATTGTTGGCAGTGATGTAGGTGAATTTTAATTCATCATTGATTTTGACAGCAAATTCATAATCGCCGCTGTCAACCTTTTTGGTAAGGTCGTCAGTGCTTTCTTTGGAGATTTTGATATCGCTTTCGGAGAATGATGATTCAAATTCAGACTTTATTAGTGCTTGGTCATAAACTTCACTGCTGATGGCAATGACAGGCTTTTCTTTGTTTTCTCCGTCCTCTTCATCTTCGCTCAGAAGTCCCATGACAAGTGCGGGAAGAAAAGCAGACAGGAGCATAACTCCCATCAGAAAAAATGTGACAATGATAAATGCCTTGTTTTTCACACAGGAAAGATATTCAAATTTCAGAATTTTAATAATGTTTTTCATATTCCGCCCTCCGTATACTGCACAAAAATATCATTAAGAGAAGGTTCTTTTACTTTAAAGCAGTCAATATCAAAACCCTCTTTCAGAAGTGACTGCATGAGGTTGTTTTTATATTCGGGATTTTTCAGTTTCACTGTAACAATGTCGGATTTGCCGTCTTTTTCTGCCGATTCTATTTCACTGCCTACGGAGCGAATGATAAACGGTGTGATCTGATCCGCCTGAGTTGAAAATATCTCGATTGTATTTCTCGGGTAACTGCGTTTGATTTCGCTGATGTTTCCACCGACAGCGATCTGACCTGCATTGAGGATAACAATATCTTCACAGAATTCTTCTATGTAATTCATTTGGTGGCTGGAAAAAATTACTGCCGACCCGCTGTCGATCATTTCTTTGATCACATCCTTTAACAGCATGGCATTGACAGGGTCAAGTCCCGAAAAAGGTTCATCAAGGATAATCAGCTTGGGATCGCACAGTAAGGTTGCGGCAAGCTGAATCTTCTGCTGGTTGCCTTTACTGAGGGTTTCCAGCTTTTTATCCTTGTATTCGCTCATGCCCATACGTTCCAGCCATTTTTTTGCAGATTCTTTTGCCTGCTGTTTACTAAGCCCTTTGAGCAGACCAAAATAAATCAGCTGTTCAGTGATTTGCTTTTTGGGGTAGAGTCCTCTTTCTTCGGGAAGGTAGCCGATCTGTATCTGCTCTCTGTTCAGCTGCTTACCGTCTAAGAGTACTTCTCCGCCGTCCTGATAGAACACGCCCATGATAATACGGATGGTGGTGGTTTTGCCTGCGCCGTTTCGTCCGAGAAGTCCCAGTGCTTTTCCGCTTTCGGCAGTAAAGCTGATATCCCTGAGCACCTCTTTTTCACCGAACCGTTTTGTCAGATTTTTTACTTCTATTTTCATTCATATTCCTCCGTTATTTCAAAATAGATATTTTTCTTCATGAATTCTTCCATATTATCACTTTGCAGATTCACCGCCAGAAGCAGTTTTGCATAAGCACTTTCCGTACTGATATCATACAACGGAACAGCACCGTTTTGCAGCAGGATATTGCTTGTTTCGTACATTGCTTTTGCACTGTTTTTCAGGGAGCATAAAAAGAAAGGTATATTTTTTTTCCTGCATTTTGCAAGGAGTGTCAGTGATTTTTCGCTGACTGTACCCGAATGATAAGTGATATGCAGTACAGCACCGGTATTTTCGCTGATTGTGATATTATCATAATTGATGGAAGGGTAGGGGTGAATCAGCTGAACACTTTTCTCGAAATAAAATTCTTTTCTATTAAAAAAACGCTGACGTTCTTCCAGATCTCTCACACTGAGGTCATTGCCGTATTCCCGTATATCTCCTGTTTTATCAACAATCGCAAAAGGAATGGAATCAATATCATAAAAGCAATCCACGAATCTGTCCGCTTCCTTCATACGAGTCGGTATAAAGGCGTGTGAGAGCTGTGAAGGAAGGTCGGGGGGATTGGTATAGACGGTATAAACGCCGTCATGCACTTGTTGTATCAGTTCAATGGCTGCCTTGAAATTAACGAGTGCATTGCTTCTCGTATCATCAGGAACATAATTTGATGCGGTAATCACAACAGGCAGACCTAAGCCATGCAGGCACATCCCCAGCATTGCCGAGGAGTAGGAGAGGGTATCGCTTCCGTGAGTGATGATCATTCCGTCAAAGCCTGACAAATCAAGCGACAAAATGAAATTGACCAGTGTTTCCCAGTCGTTACAGGTCAGATTTTCGCTTAATATATTGAGCGGCTCTTTTATTTCAAATTGACAGTCCGAATCGGGGTATTTTTCTTCAAAAAGCTCCAGCACACGGCATTTTCCTTTTTCCGTGCCGATAATGCCGTTTTTTTCAAAGCTGCCGATCGTTCCGCCTGTTAACACAAGCAAAATATTTTTCATAGACACAACTCCTTGTATCTGTTAAGTTACTGTATATAATCAGTATACACAGTTACAACAGCCTTGTCAAGAGGTGATTTGATTTTTTAATCTGCAATTCAAAATCAGAAAATATGTTAAAAGAGTTGAAAAGACAAGGAAATCATATTATAATAATATCAAAGCGAGATGAGTTTTATGGCGGAAAAAGATATTACTACAAAAACTGTGGAGTCCTATAATGATGTATTTGCTGATATCGTGAATGGTTTCTTGTTTAACGGAGAAAAGGTTATTTTACCCGACGAACTTACGCCTGCCGATACCTATTCACAGTATAAGGCTGATGGTAAAATTCGTAAACAGGAACGTGACGTTTCAAAATATTGGCATAATACAGATATAAAGCTTGCGTTTATAGGAATTGAAAACCAGTCAGCTCCGGATAAGTTCATGCCCATTCGTATTTTCAGTTATGACGGAGCCGCTTACCGCAATCAAATGAATATCAACACAACTGAAAGCAGTGATAAACCTGAAAGTAAAAATTTTTATCCTGTGATCACTTTGGTTTTGTATTTTGGTCAGGATGAATGGACATATGGTAAATCCTTGCATGACTGTTTTGATATCCCCGACAGGCTTCAGCCGTTTGTCAATAACTATAAGATGAATTTTTATTCAATGAAGGATATTACTTCGGAAGAAATCGAACGATTCGATTCGGATTTCAGGATCATAGCCGAATTTTTCATGAACATGAATAAAAAGGAGAATGAACTGAGCTTTTCTGACCAAAAGCTTGAGCACCCACAGGAAACATTAGATTTGATCAATGTTTTTTCAGGGGATAACAGATTTATGTCGGCCTATAATGAAATGCTTACAGAAAATAATGAAGGAGGAGTATCAATGTGTGAACTGATAGACAGAATCGAAGCCAGAGGTGTAGCAAAAGGT
>CACYDD010000227.1 GCA_902773065.1 uncultured Ruminococcus sp.
ATTGTAACCAATTAAGGAGGGATAATTTATGGAAACAGTACATCTGAAAATAAACAATATCCCTGTAGAAGTACCAAAGGGTTATACGATTCTTCAGGCTGCAAAGCAGGCTAATATAGAAATTCCTACACTTTGTTACCTCAAGGATATTAACTGCATCGGCGCTTGCCGAGTATGTATGGTAGAGGCGAAAAACCGCCGCGGACTTCTTGCAGCTTGTGTTTATCCGGCTGAGGAAGGTCTGGAGGTATTTACAAATACACCTGCCGTTATCAAGTCCAGAAAAACAACGATTGAGCTTCTTCTTTCTACACATCAGAAAAAGTGTCTTTCCTGTGTAAGAAATAACAACTGTGAGCTCCAGAAACTCGCTCTTGAATACGGTGTTGACGAAGACCGCTTTACAAGTGAAGAAGCTTCTTATGAGATCGATGAACAGTCTCCGTATATCATCAGAAATAACAATAAGTGTGTTCAGTGTATGCGCTGTGTATCAGTCTGTAAGAATGTTCAGTCAGTTTCTGTTATTGGTGCGATTAAGAGAGGTTATCAGGTTCATGTTGGCAGTGCGTTCGATAAGAGTCTGAATGATTCTCCTTGTGTAGGCTGCGGTCAGTGTATCGTAAGCTGTCCGGTAGGTGCCCTGACTGAAAAGAGTCAGGAAGAACAGGTATGGGATGCTATTGCAGATCCCGAAAAGGAAGTTATTTTCTTTACTGCACCTTCCATCAAGGCTACTCTTGGTGAAAGCTTTGACCTTCCAATCGGTACAAACGTAGAAGGCAAAATGGCTGCGGCAATTCGTCGTTTGGGTGACGGTGTGAAGATTTATAATATGGACTTTACCGCTGACCTTACGATTCTTGAGGAAGCACATGAGCTTATCGAAAGAATTCAGAACGGCGGCACGCTTCCGATGTTCACATCCTGCTGTCCGGGCTGGGTAAAGTTTGTGGAGCATTATTATCCTGACTTTATTCCGAACCTTTCCACCTGTAAATCACCGCAGGCGATGTTCGGTGCGGTTCTTAAGGGTTACTATGCACAGAAGACAGGTATTGATCCTAATAAGATGTTTGTTGTCAGTGTCATTCCCTGTACAGCAAAGAAATTTGAATGTACACGTCCACAGCTTCGTTCAGGTGACGGTGATTATGATGATGTTGATGTAGCTCTGACCACAAGAGAACTTGCAAGAATGATCAAACGTGCTGGCATCAAGCTTGATGAACTCAGTGATGAAGATTATGATGCACCGTTCAATAAGGCAACAGGCGGCGGCGTTATCTTTGGTGCTACCGGTGGTGTTCTCGAAGCTGCCCTCAGAAATGCTGCAAGAACGCTGGACGGCGAATTCAAGATGATCGACTTTGAAGAGGTAAGAGGTCCTGAGGCAGTTCGTGAGGTAACCTATGAAGTTGCAGGATTGAAAATCAATGTTGCAGTTACATCCGGTCTTGCCAATGCACGCAAACTTCTTGAAAAAATCAAAAAGGGCGAAGCTGATTACCATATGGTTGAAATCATGGCTTGTCCCGGCGGTTGTATCAACGGCGGCGGTCAGCCGACCCAATCTGACAGCGTAAGAAATTATGTTGATTACAAGGCTCTGCGTTCCAAGGCTTTGTATGATCAGGATAAGAATTCTGAAATGAGAAGCAGTGAAGAAAGTCCTGTTTGTAAAATGGTATATGATGAGTTCTTTGAAGCTCCGGGCAAGGAGAAGGCTCATAAGTACCTCCACACTTCTTATGTTCCGAGAGGAAATAAGATGACCTGATTTTCAGAAGTTGTCATAAGTTAATAATGGAAGTCGGAAATTCGTATTGAGCGGATTTCCGACTTTTTATACTATGATTAATGTGCAGTTTTCGATAAAAATGGTTATTTTGTCAGATAAAGTATTATTTTTTTCTGAGTGAGAAAAAAGAATAGTTTGAAATATGTTATAATCTTCATACTAATTTGTTATTTCGAGGTTGATTTCTGAAATGAATTTTAATGAGTGCTATCAGACAGCAGAAAAATATTTTCTTGCACAGGATATGTCAGCCGTAGGCAGAAATTTCAGTGCTTTGATACATCTGACAGGCGAGGATAGCGGTTATATCTATATGCTTTGCATGAACGGAAAAAAACTGATCGAGCCGATCGGGCATCCGTATGCGGATATCAGACTGACGCTTTCCACAAAAACATTTGAGGATCTGCTGACCGGCAAGCTTGAACCCATCAGGGCTTTTACGACAGGTCAGGTTCAGGCACATGGAAATGTCATGCTGGCACTTGCGATTTATCATTCTTTGAAACAGACAAATTGAATGATATGTCTAATGACATCAATATTGATCTGCTTTATAATATAATTAATAGTATATTATGACTTATTATGGGAGATGATGTAATGGCAGCTTTTAAAATGGAGGAATATTATCAGGGTATCAGCACAGATTCGTATCACTACTTTGGTGCGCATCCTGTATCAGAGGATGACAGTGGCATTGTTTTCAGAGTTTATGCGCCTGCCGCTCATGGTATAGATGTTATCGGTGAATTCAACGGCTGGAACGGCGGCGTTCATTCAATGAAGCGGATTTCTGACAATGTCTTTGAGCTGACAGTTCCTGAAGCAAGGGTGGGTCAGTTGTATAAGTTCAGGGTTTATCAGCAGGGCGGAACGGTTGTTGATAAGGCAGATCCGTATGCTTTTCACAGC
>CACYDD010000228.1 GCA_902773065.1 uncultured Ruminococcus sp.
CCCAACTGCGGAAAGGTTATGCCGAAATATGTCGGCACTTGCGGCTGCGGCGAACCTCAGCCATTCAGCTTTGACGATGATCCGCCTACTTTACAGCCCGATCCCTATGATGCTGAGGCAATGAGAGCTGCAGGCTCAGCATATCCCGATATGAAAGCCAAGACAGAAGCCAGACCTGCTCCTGCTCCGATGAAATTTGAAGATGCTGCAGAGCCTGTTCCTGCGAAAGCAGAAACAACACCGCCTCCTGCCCCGATGAAGTTTGAGGATGTTCCTCATCCGGCTTCCATAGAGATTGAGGAAGCTGCTCCTGTTCAGCCGTTTGTAAAACCTATACAGGATAATATGTCTGTTGCGCCTGTATCAGATAATAATGATAATGAAAATGCTAATATTGATTTAAGCGAATTCAGCAATGCAGCTCCCACTCTACAGTCATACAATCCTCAGACTACAGCACCGACCGACAAACAGATTGATCCCAAGCTGAATTACATCAAAAATGATCAGGGAACAATGCCTTCTTCGGTAAAACCCTTCGGCAATAAGCCCATCACCCCGGAAAAAGAACAGAATGTAGATTTTAACGATATTCCTGCACCTGCTCCGATGAAGTTTGAAGACGTTCCGCCTCCTGCTCCGATGAAGTTCGAGGATGTTCCGCCTCCTGCTCCTATGAAATTCGAGGATGTTCCACCTGCTGCCCCGATGAAATTTGAAGATACTGCTCCACCGCCCGCGCCTGCTCAGCCTGCACCCAAGAAACACTTTTTCGGCAAAAAGCCAAAAAAGGATGATATCATGAAACAGGCAGAAGAAGCAGTTCAAAACCGCAAAGATGTACCCGGAAACGGTACAACATGGACCTGCCCGAACTGCGGTAAGGTCATGCCGAAATATGTCGGCACATGCGGATGCGGTGAACAGCAGCCGTTTGACTTCTAAGAATAACCAATAATAAAAAATCTCCGATTGATTCAGACAAGAATCTTTCGGAGATTTTTTTATTTCACTGTTTTGCTTACGGTTAAATAATCAGCATCGCATCCCTTGCAGAAGTAATACTTTTCCTGACTGAATTTTATCATTTCGCAAGCTCCTCAAACGCCTTATGGTATTTTTCCAGAATATGTTTTGAAACCAGCTTGAATTTTTCTTCATCATTATTACTTTCCGGCAGACTCAGTAAAAACCTTATGACTTCATCCATATATTCCTCCGGAATAATATCAATAATGCTTTTTGCGTATTCTCTTTCACTCATATTTTTTCCTCCAATACCGTTTCATAAGATTAGTGTACAATCACCAAAGCTGAAAAATCTGTATTTTTCTTCAACAGCTATTTTATAAGCATTCATAACATTGTCGAATCCTGCAAAGGCAGAAACCAGCATGATCAGTGTACTTTCAGGAAGGTGAAAATTCGTGATAAGACCGTCAAGGACTTTGAATTCAAACCCCGGGTAGATAAATATATCTGTCCAGCCTTCGGAGGCACAGATTTTTCCCTCTTTTTTCGCTACAGTTTCAAGTGTTCGGCAGCTTGTCGTTCCTACGGAAATCACACGTCCGCCGTTCTTTTTCGTTTCGTTGATCAGGTCGGCTGTAGTCTGTGTAAGCTCGTAATGCTCGGAGTGCATATGATGCTTGGTGACATCATCCACTTTGACAGGCCGGAATGTACCCAGACCAACATGAAGCGTTACATAGCCGATTTTTACACCCTTTTGTTTCAGCTTTTCAAGAAGCTCATTCGTAAAATGAAGCCCTGCCGTTGGAGCAGCCGCAGAACCAAGCTCACGGCTGTAAACCGTCTGATACCGTTCCTTGTCTTTCAGCTTTTCGTGAATATAAGGCGGCAGCGGCATTTGTCCGAGCCTGTCGAGCGTTTCATAAAAATTGCCTTCACACTCAAAATCAACGATTCGGTTTCCCTCTTCCGTTACCTCCGCAACCGTACAGCGCATCAGACCGTCACCAAAAACAAAGGTTGTTCCCGGCTTTGCTTTTTTTCCGGGCTTTGCCAGTGTTTCCCAGCGTTTGCTTTCGATATGCCGCAGAAGCAGAAATTCCACATTTGCGCCCGTTTCTTCTTTCACACCGAAAATTCTTGCAGGAAGCACCCGGGAATCATTCACGATCAGGCAGTCGCCCTCATGCAGAAAATCGATAATATCATAAAAATGCTTATGTGTCAGTTCACCGCTTTTTCTGTCTATTACCAGCATACGGGAACTGTCACGCGGTTCAACAGGTGTCTGGGCAATCAGCTCTTCGGGTAAATCATAATAAAAATCCGCTGTTTTCATTGATACTGTTCCTTTCATTTTTCATTGCAGTAATACAATTATACTCATTTCCTCCTTAAAATGCAAGTGCCTGCCAATCCCCGGCGGAGTGCCTCCGCTGTCAATTCGCGTAGTCGCTCCCCTTCGGTCGCTCTGAATAAATAAAGATTTATTTATTACCGCACTCCAAGTAATAAATATAAGGCACGGCATTAAATTGAAAACGTATAAAGAACTTCAGCGCAAATTCCCTGCGCATGTAGTGCGCCGCCGCATTTTTATATTGAAATTTTTATTTGTATATTTATTTTTATGGTATGAAATGTTATAATAAAGATATTAATATTGTTGAGGTGCTTGAATGAAAAATTACGAAAGTATCATAAATCTCCCCACGCCGTGCTATGTGATAGACGAGGCGGCGTTGATAAAGAATTTAGAAATATTGCAGGATGTTGAACAAAGAACAGGCTGTCATGTTCTTCTGGCACAGAAGGCTTTTTCGTCCTACTGTACCTATCCCCTGATTGCACAATATATCAGCGGCACGACTGCCAGCGGTATTTTTGAAGCAAGGCTTGCGCATGAGGAAATGGGAAACAAACAGGTTCATGTGTTTTCTCCTGCCTATAAAGATGAAGATTTTGACAAGCTTCTTGAAATCTGCGACCATATTGTATTTAATTCTTTTTCCCAGTGGAAACATTTCCGTGACAAGGCAAAGAAACACAAAAATGTAGAATTCGGGCTGAGGATCAATCCCGAATATTCGGAAATCGAAACGGATATTTACAATCCGTGCTTTGCCAATTCAAGGCTCGGTATCACGCTTGAGCATTTTGAAGAAAATGAGCTTGATGGAATCAGCGGTCTGCATTTTCACACTATGTGCGAACAGGGAGCAGAAACGCTTGAAAGAACCATCAGGGTTGTGGAAGAAAAATTCGGGAAATATCTTTACCGAATGAAATGGCTGAATTTCGGCGGAGGTCATCATATCACAAAACCCGACTACAATGTCGATCTGCTTGTCGAAATGATCAATGACATAAAAAAGAAATATGATTTGCAGGTATATATTGAGCCGGGAGAAGCTGTGGCGATCGATGCAGGTTTTCTTGTGACAACTGTACTTGACCTGACCGAAAACGGCATGAAGCTTGCGATTGTTGACACATCAGCCGCCTGTCATATGCCGGATGTTCTGGAAATGCCCTACCGACCGTATATCATCGGCTCGGAACAGTCCGGTGTTCGTCCCCATACCTACCGTTTAGGCGGTCCTACCTGCCTTGCAGGAGATATTATCGGGGATTATTCATTTAACAAGGAACTTTCAATCGGTGACAAGCTGATTTTTACCGATATGGCGATGTATTCGATTGTCAAAAACAATACCTTCAACGGTATGCCCCTGCCGTCAATCTATCTGCTGAAAACAGACGGCAGCACGGAACTCATCAAGAAATTCGGATATGAAGATTTTAAAAGAAGAGTGTAAAAAATGTACAATGTACAATGTTTGCTCATTTATAGTAATAAAGAAAAATAAGGAAAGAATAAGAAGGAATAAAGGATGTTTGAAAATTTTATTACGGTAGGAACTCAGGTTATTGAACTGTTTATCCTGATCGCACTCGGCTATTTATGCGGCAAAACAAAAATACTGAACGATAAGGCTGTCAAATCTGTTACGGATATCGTTTTGTATATTGTTTGTCCGTGTGTCATTGTGCAGAATTTTATACGCCCGTTTGACAGCGATATGCTCGGCGGACTGCTGGTGGCGGCAGGGGCGGCACTTTGTATCCATATCATATCGATCGTGATCGCAATGCTTGTATTTCATGATAAAATTCCTGAAAAAAACAGAGTGTACCGCTTTGCGCTGATCTTCTCCAACTGCGGTTATATGTCGCTGCCGATGCAGCAGGCGATTTTAGGTTCGGACGGCGTTTTTTACGGTGCTGTCTATATTGTGATATTCAATGTTGTTATGTGGACCTTCGGTGTATGGCTTTCATGCGGTGACGGAAAATCCCTTTCGGCAAAGAAAATTCTGCTCAACCCCTGCATTATCGGTATGGCGGTCGGAGTGGTGATTTTCCTGACCTCTCTCCCTGTTCCCGAAGTCATTTCAAAACCGATTGGCTTTATGGCAAACCTGAATACACCACTGCCGATGATGGTAATCGGCTACTATCTGTCACAGACAAAAATTCTTGACGCTTTCAAGGACGGAAAAGGCTTTATTTGTGTGCTGCTCCGATTGATTGCCGTACCGCTGCTGGCATTCGGCGGTTTAATGCTGTGCGGTGTCAGAGGAACGATTCTTATCACCTGTGTCATTGCGGCAGGTGCGCCCGTTGCTGCCGGAACGACAATGTTTGCTGCAAAATTCAACAATGATGCAAAGCTTTCTGTCAGACTGGTTTCTCTCTCAACAATATTGTCGGTCATCACTATGCCGCTGATCGTCGGCTTTGCTCAGACTGTGGGAGGATAAACGAACAAGACTTGGATTTTTACTGAAAATACAATACAGATTAATGGAGGTAACAATCGTGAGTAACATTATCAGCTGTAAATCACTTCACAATCCCGACAGGGATATTATCATGTCCAACCGCCTTACAGATACATTTCTGAATGTGCTGATCATTGCAGGTTCAAGAATTGCAAAAACAGAAGATCAAAAAAGGCTGATTGTATGGCTTGCAGAAAAAGACCAGTCGGCTGTCGGAGAAGGCACAGTAGGATTTGATATCCGTGAAATGCCGTGGAATGTCGAAACATTTGAAAAGGATAAGGCTTTTATGCTCAAAACCATCCGACACGCTCTGAACAAAAAGCATTGGGAAAAGCTCGGATATGAGCCGAACGAAAAATATGTTTTCCCTTCACTTGAACAATTTGCAGAACTGATCGGGGAATTTGAAGCTGATGATATCAGACCGAAAGAGAGAACAGAGTGGCTTGAAGCAGCCGAAGAGGACGACCCGATCAACAACGGTTTCCCTGTCTGTCCCGAACATAAAGCACTGCTGTCAATTTACGGCTGTCAGATATGCAGGAACTAAACGAAATCTAAGGAGAAGATACCATGGATATTAATGAAATCAAGGCAAGAGCCGAAGAACTGCGTTCTCAGATATTGTACCACAATCACCGCTATTATAATGAGGATGCACCCGAGATCAGCGACTATGATTATGATATGCTTCTGCGGGAATTAGAGCAGATCGAAAGTGACCACCCCGAACTAATTACCCCTGATTCCCCTACTCAGCGTGTCGGTGGGGATGCGGCGGAGAAGTTCTCCCCTGTGCCGCACAAAGTTCCGATGGAAAGTCTGCATGATTCTTTTTCCCCCGAAGAGATCAGAGAATTCGACACAAGAGTGCGTGAAAGTGTTGACTCACCGAAATATGTTGTTGAACCGAAAATTGACGGTCTTTCTGTTTCGGCAGAATACCGCAACGGAATTTTTGTCAGAGGTTCAACACGTGGTGACGGTCGTGTGGGAGAGGATATTACCGACAACCTCAAAACAATCAAATCCCTGCCGATGAAATTAAAACGCCCTGTCCCCTATCTTGAAGTGCGCGGCGAGGTCTATATGTCGATCGAAAGCTTTGAAACACTGACCGCACGTCAGGAAGAAAACGAGGAAAAACCATTCAAAAATCCCAGAAATGCGGCGGCAGGTTCTTTACGGCAGAAAAATTCCAAAATCACTAAGGAACGCAATTTAGATATTTTTGTATTCAATGTTCAGCAGATCGAGGGCGAAGAACTGACAGGTCATGCACAGTCACTTGAGTTTTTGAAAGAGCTTGGCTTTACGGTACTTCCATTCTATTACCTTTGCAGCAGTGCGGATGAGGTACTGGAAAAAATTGATGAGATCGGTGATCAGCGCGGTGAATTAAGCTTTCAGATTGACGGTGCTGTTGTAAAGATTGACAGCTTTGCACAAAGAGAAGTCCTTGGAAGTACATCAAAATTCCCGAAATGGGCGGAAGCCTATAAATATCCGCCCGAAGAAAAGGAAACAGAACTGCTTGATGTGGAGATCAATGTCGGCAGAACAGGCGTACTGACCCCTACCGCTATTTTTGCCCCCATCACCCTTGCCGGTACAACTGTCAGCCGTGCCACACTGCATAATGAAGAATTTATTTCCGAAAAGGATATCCGTATCGGTGATACCGTTATCCTGCGAAAAGCAGGCGAAATTATCCCCGAGGTCGTTTCCGTTGTAAAACACAAAGAAGGTGCTGAACCATACAAAATGCCGAGGATCTGCCCCTCCTGCGGAAGTCCCGTGACCTTTGAAAACGGTGAAGCCGCTTTGCGCTGTTCCAATACAGAATGTCCTGCACAGCTGATGCGGCATATGATCCATTTTGTTTCCCGTGATGCAATGGATATTGACGGTCTCGGAGAAAAGGTACTTCATGCACTTGCGGAAAAAGAACTTATTCACTCCCCTCTTGACCTCTACCGACTGACAAAGGAAGATATCCTGACACTTGACAAAAAGAAGGAAAAGTCAGCTGACAACCTCATTAATGCGATCGAAAAGTCGAAAGGCAATGACCTTTACAGACTGGTGTTCGGTTTAGGTATCAGGCATATCGGTCAGAAAGCAGCAAAACTGCTTGCTGACAAATTCCGGACACTTGATGAAATTGCAAATGCAAAACTCGAGGAAATATCGGAAATAGAGGGCTATGGAGATATCATGGCAGAGAGTGTAGTAAATTACTTTACGCTTGAACAATCCAAAGAACTTGTCAAAGAAATCAAAGAACTGGGGATCAATGATAAAAACCTGACAGAAAAAACAGATATAAAAGAAAACATCTTTACAGGCAAAACCTTTGTTATCACAGGCACACTCCCTACCTATAAAAGAAGTGAAGCTGCCGCTATTATTGAAAAATTCGGGGGAAAAGTCTCGGGAAGTGTCTCCAAAAAGACAAATTTCGTTCTTGCCGGTGAAGCTGCCGGAAGCAAACTGACAAAAGCACAGCAGCTGGGTATCACCGTTATAGACGAAGAGGAATTCAATAAAATGAAAACGGAAAGTGAAAATCAATAATGCCAAAATTAACCTTCGCAAAAAAATTTATTAATGCTTACGGAAAAAAAATCAGACATAATCTTCTGCTGTTTCTGAAATGGTCGGCAATTTCTATCCTTACCGGTCTGATTGTCGGAAGTTTCTCTACATTATTCGCCTTTATCATGAATATCATGACGGAATACAGAGAGCAGAATGATTATATGCTGTATTTTCTGCCGCTGGGCGGTATTCTGACAGTATTTCTTTACAGTGCCTTCAAATATAAAAATGATAAGGGAACAAATCTCGTACTGTCTACCATTCACGCAAGAAGCGAAATACCGCTGAGAATGGCACCGCTGATTTTTATTACAACGATCATCACTCATGTATTCGGCGGTTCGGCAGGCCGTGAGGGTGCGGCTTTGCAGCTTGGCGGAAGTATCGGAAACCAGATCGGGCGGTCGCTGAAGCTTGACGATGCCGACAAGCGTGTTGTTGTGCTTTGCGGTATGAGTGCGGCTTTCTCGGCACTGTTCGGTACACCTATGGCTGCAGCAATTTTTTCTCTGGAAGTGGTCAGTGTCGGCGTGATGTATTATGCCGCACTTGTTCCCTGTGTTTTTTCTTCTCTGATTGCCACCTATTTTGCGAAATTTTTTGGAATCAAAGAAACCGACTTTGCCGTTGTGGATTTTCCCGAACTCAGTATTTTAAATTCTTTTGAAACCGTAATACTGGCGATCCTTTGTGCTGCGATCAGTATTCTGTTTATCCTGCTTCTTCATTCCACGGGAGATCTTTTCAGAAAATATTTGAAAAATCCTTATATCAGAATTGTCATTGCCGCTTGTGCGATCGTGATATTGTCTTTGATTTTTCAGACAAGAGATTACAACGGAGCAGGCATGAATGTCATTGCAAGAGCTGTCAACGGTGAAGCTGTACCATACGCATTTATCATAAAAATGCTGTTTACCGCCATTACTATTGAAGCCGGCTTCCGCGGCGGTGAAATCGTTCCCTCTTTCTTTATCGGTGCTACGTTCGGCTGTACATTCGGAAGTCTGATCGGGTTTTCACCCTCAGTTTGTGCCGCCGTGGGACTGATCGCCGTTTTCTGCGGCGTTACCAACTGCCCCATTACCTCGCTGCTGATCAGCTTTGAGCTTTTCGGTGCAGGAGGAGTACCGTATTTCATGATTGCTGTGGCAGTCAGCTATTTCATGTCGGGATATTACGGCTTATACAAGGATCAGACCATTGTCTATTCCAAATACAAAACAAAATTCCTCAACAGAAAAGCAAGGAAGTAACAATTACAGTTTGAGATTAATTGAATATTACTAAAGAACGCAGTTTTCGCCTTTCCAAATTATGCAAAATCATAATAATTATAACATTTTTGTTGCTTTTTAGTTTAGTATATGTTACAATTAAGTCATGTTATATTTATTCAAGAAAGGAACCATTACAATGCAGATTAAAGGAAAAGTTGCTGCCATATTTTTCATATCCGCAGCATTATGTATCCCGTTCATCGGAGAAAATGTGATCAGTGTAAACGCTGCGGACACAACTTCCTCTGCCGTTTCAGAAAGCACTACGGAATTAGCAAATCTGAAATTTTATAC
>CACYDD010000229.1 GCA_902773065.1 uncultured Ruminococcus sp.
AAAAAAGATAACAGATAATTAAAATCCGGTTGAAACCGCAGTGGTCCTGCTTCGGTTTCAACCGGATTCTTTTATAAAATGTTGGATTTTACGACTGTGAAGCAGCTTCAAGCTCAAATTCCTCAATGGTCATGTTGGCTCGTTTTGCTGCATCTGACAAAGTAAGTATGCCGTCTTTGACAAGTTCAGAAAGTGTTTTTAAAATACCTCTTGCTTCGCCTTCCGCTCTGCCTTTTGCTTCGCCTTCTGCTCTGCCTTTTGCTTCGCCTTCTGCTCTGCCCTTTGCTTCGCCTTCCTGTAAAATTTCATCATAAATCGAACGCATAGTAATACCTCCTTGTTTATCAATGGTTGAATTATATTCATCTCTGAATCTGTCATCTCCCGAAAATGTACTTATCATATCAAGTACTTCTTCAGGATGTTCTAACGGTTGGTCTGTCGGATGATAATTCTCATTTCGATTAAGGGCATGGAAGAATTCTGCAATCACCTTGAAATCGGAATGGAAGTTTTCGATTTGTTCTTTCGTCATATCTTTGAGTGAATAAAAATTCACTTTATAGTCATTCACGAATGGTAATAACTTTGGTGGGATATCCAGACAGGAATGGAGATTTGTTCCATAGTTCCAATCGTCCTTTCCGAAATAAATGACCAATGTGATGACAGGATAGGCCTTTTTGTTTTGATTATCATCATTTTGCTTTGCCTTGTACTGATTTCGGTATTCTGCACCGTCATAGCCGATAATTCTTAATGCAACATATTTATCGGCATATGCATGATTTTCCAAACCGATAAAGGCGATTTTGATAGCAGCATTTTGGTAATATTTTGCTACATCTCTTTCCTGGCGGCGGATTTTTCCGCTTGCTTTGTAGTTCGACTCTTTTTCGGCTGGTGCAAGTTCATTTTCCTTTACAATCGTTTCGCCCTTGAATAAAAAGCCGTTTACAATATCCGCAAATACATTATCATATGCTTCAAGATTTTTAGTTGTCATATCTTTTTCTGCCACTGTATCACTCCCACTCAGCACTATTATCTATATTATATATGAATTTCACCGAACTGACAATAGTTTTTGCAAATAATTTGTCAGTTTATCCATTGATTTTTGTTCTGAAAAATACTATGATGTAAGGGGCTAAGGCAACAGGTATTCTATGTTTCTGTAAACCCTAAAAACAGGAAATTGATCTTGGAGGAAAATTATGAAAAAATCAGTTAAGTTTGTTTCTGTTCTGGCAGCACTGGCAGTTCTGACATTTTCGGTTTCTGCGTGCAGCCTGCTTCCCGATTCCGGAAAATCAGAAGAAACATCAAAAGCAGCATCTGTCGTTGAATCATCAGCTGAATCATCTCAGGAGGAATCAGCAACTGAATCGTCGGTTGAGGAATCATCAGATGTAAGCAGTGAGCCTGAATCTTCGGCTGAATCAAGTGTACAGGAAAGCTCAGCAAGCGGAAAGCAGCTTTCGGATTATCTGAAGGAATCAGATCTTGCAAATTTTGAGGAAAGCTTTTCCAACGACGATGTTGTTATGAAGGTAAAGATAGAGGACGGCAACCGTCTTGTTTATGAAGCAACCTACAGAGAACAGGTTAAAGAGACTGATGCAGTCGTTTCTTATCTTGAAACATATATCAGTCAGAGCGGATTTTCTTCGCTGGCAGATTCAATGGAAAAATCCACAGGCGTTGACGGTGTAACAATCGTTGTCAGATATCTGAATGCAGACGGAACACTTCTTCTGGAGAAAGAGTTTACCAGCAGTGATGTAACGGAGTCCTCAGCTGAAAGCATCCCGGACGAAAGTTCTGTTGCTGCAGCACCTAAAGGAAGTTATTCATCCCTTGATGAGTATCTGAATGACCCGACAATAAAATCCACGATGGACAGCACAAAGGAATCGTTCAGCAATGATACATTCGATGTGGATATTTTTGCGGAAGACGGAACAAAGTTTGTTTATTTGTTCAAATATAAAATCGACCTCGGAGAATCATCAACGGGTGATTATCTTACCAAATCCCTTGAAGGTGCAAATACCACTTATGATCCTATCGCAAAACAGCTTCAGGATCTGATCGGAGATAAATCGATTTCTGTTGTTGTAAGATATGCGGACAAAGACGGAAACCTCTTGGCAGAGAAAGAGTATGTAGGATAAATTAATTGAATTTAAAAACAGCCGTGTCTTGTATTGTCAGGACACGGCTGTTGATTATTTGTTATTCAGCTTTGCGGTGATGATCTCGACTGCTTTTTGAGCGGCAGATTTTGAGAACGTAGAATATTCAACATCTGCACCCTCGTCACTTGTGCTGTCATCCGAAATGGAACGCAGAATACAGAACGGTACTTTGTTCAGAAAACATACCTGACCGATGCTGCCGCCCTCCATTTCGCAGGCGATTGCACCGAAAGTTGTATTGATGTACTTTCTTTCTTCGCCGCCGCCCATGAATCTGTCGCCTGTTGCCACCGTTCCGACGGTGAAATCAATATCATTCAGTGTATCGCATATTGCTTTAAGTTCGCTGACAAGCTCCTTGTCGCAGGGAATATATTTGACGCTTGTGCCGTCAGGCAGAAATAGTGTTCCAAGCTCATCACCAAGAACGGTTGTATCAAAGTCATGCTGTATAACCTTGTCAGCAATGACAACACTTCCGATATGCGTTTTGTCAGAAGTACTTCCTGCAATACCTGTGTTGATGATTTTATCGGGACGGTATTCCAGTATCATTGTCTGTGTGCAGACAGCGGCATTGACTTTGCCTATTCCACATTTTGCGATCACACATTGTGTGCCGTTGATCGTTCCCGACGTGAACTTAATAGAGCTGATCGTTTTTTCTTCCGTATTTTCCATTTTCGCTATAATATCGTTTACTTCGATATCAAGCGCACCTATCATTCCTAACATATTTTACTCCTTCCGTTTTACAGTTAACAATGTGCAATTTTCATGATTTCAGTGTAATAACTCTCCTATGCTATAACTCCACACTCCACTCTCCACACTCTACTCAAGGTTTTGTGTGTGGAACATGATGGCGGAGAGGGCTGCGAGGGGGGCGGTTTCGGCTCGGAGGATGCGTTTGCCGAGGGTTGCTGTTTTTGCACTGTGCTGTATGAGAAGTTCGACTTCCCGCTCTTTAAAACCGCCTTCGGGACCAATGAAAACAGCAATGTTTTTATCCTCAGGCGTAATCAGTGTTCTGAGCGGCTCACCGCCGCCTTCGTAAAAGAGGATAACTTTATCAAATGCGGACAGTTCGGGTAAAACAGTTTTCAGCTCCGTCAGCGGTTTAACTTTTGGAATGATGCCGCGTCTTGACTGCATAGCTGCCTGGAGGGCGATTTTATTATAACGGATGGATTTTTTCTCCGCACTTTTTTTGTCGGGGCGTGAAACACATCTGTCTGTTAAAACCGGTACGATCTCGCTGACACCCAGTTCCACACATTTTTGTATGACAGTTTCAGGTTTGTCGCCCTTTGTCAGGGCAAAATAAAGCGTGACGCGAATACTCGGCTCATGAGTACATTCTTCGGTACTGCATATCCTGACCTGTACACCCTGAGAGCTGATTCGTTCAATTTTACACAAATGTTCGTTTTGATTGTTATCGCAAAGGGTAAGAACCTCCCCGACAGACATTCTCAGCGATCTGGTAATATGTAAGGCATCCTCGCCTGTGATCAGGAAGGAATCGCCTGTTGTTCCTGTGTTGTCAGCAAAAAACCAATCCATAAATTTATGCTCCGTTCGCTGTTGTTTCTTCTGCAAGTGTACTTGCCGCTGGTGTATTCTGTACAAGCTTCTGCGCTTTTTTTCTGCTTCTTTCCGCTTTTCGTATCAGCATATTCCTGAGTTTCTGGAGGCGGAAACGGTTATATCTTTGTATGACGGCAAAGGGAAGATTTCCAGCCAAAAGACAGAGGGTAAGGATCAGTGCCGTAAAAAAATTATTGATGATAAACAGTATAACGGCAAAAAGACAGTTCATGGTGTGATTCCATTCTCCGCGGCAGGTTTCCATGATAAATTCATCAAGGTAAGGGATAGACGTATCGTCAAGATGGTCTTTGGAAAATCCGTCTTTGCCGATATGCTGGGGCAGAAAATCCTTCCATTTGTTGATTTTCATGACATCATTATAAAACTTTCCGCCGTTTTCCCATTTATGAGGGCGATACATTTTTTTGTCGGGATCAAAAAAGGAGGTATTGACAGAAACACATATGATAAATGTGATGTAATGCCATATTGCTCCCAAAAGAAGATTAATGAGCAGTGAATTTGTAAACGGCTGATCTCTCAGCATGAAAATCCTCCTCGTGTATTATACAATATAATATCAATTCATTATATCCTTTTTTTTACTGCAAATTGTTAATAAATTATGAACGTGTGAAATTTAAACGACATGATAAAAAACTTTTCTGTTTAAAACAAAAAAATTGCAGAATTCAACAAAATAATGTTGTTATTTTATAATTTGCGTGGTAAAATAGAGATATTGATGTAATAGCTTTTAAGGAGAATTATGTATATGAATTCCGCAACAGAAAAAAGTATTCAGGAAACATTGGTGTCAGTGCTGAAAAGCAAACGTCTGAAAATAGCAACGGCGGAAAGTCTGACAGGCGGAATGATATCGAAAATGATCACAGAGGTTTCCGGTGCATCGGCGGTTCTCGAATGTGGGATATGCTCGTATTCCAACAGGATCAAGCATGAAATTCTCGGTGTATCTTGGGAAACGCTTGAAAAATATACGGAGTACAGCGCACAAACAGCCTGCGAAATGGCAGAAGGTGTCAGAAGGCTTTCGGGGGCGGATATCGGTATCTCCACGACAGGAATCGCCGGACCGGGCGGCGGAAGTGAAGAAAAGCCTGTAGGGCTTGTGTATATCGGCATCAGCAGCAGGCTTGGAACATTTTCAGAAAAACTGCTTCTCGGAAGCGGTGCAGAAAACGAAAGAGAACTGATACGTGAGCAGACGGCACAAAAAGCACTGGAAACAGCACTTGCAGCTGCCGGAAAACTCTCGTTATGAAAGTATATGATACTGCCGCAATTTTTATTCTATGACATTTCTGACAGGCTGAATAAACGATTGTGATTTTCTGATGTGGCACAAAAATACAAAAAAAAAAAAAAAAAGCCTTGAAAA
>CACYDD010000230.1 GCA_902773065.1 uncultured Ruminococcus sp.
ACTGTCTTTGGTCTTACGTTTGACAGTGTGTCCGTCCTGCAATTCTTCATCAGCCATTTTAATCATCTCCCCCGTATTCTTTCATCAATATTATAGCATATCTTTCTGCTTTTGAAAAGATTTTTTAATTTCAGTTCAGAAATAATACCAGTTTTTTTCCGATAAGGATTTTATGTTGTTATCAAGCTCCGGCATGGATCTGTCATTTTCATAAAGACTCTTTCTTGTGCTGTCTTTGAATTCATATTGTATATGATAGCTGTGATCATATCTCAGACGTATATCAAATTTCAGCTCGTTATAGGAATAAAATGTAAAACCTGATATACTTTCAACACCGATTTCTTTCAGATTAGAAAGAGCCTCTTTGGTGGGAGCATCAAAATCATATGCTGTTAATGTAGCTGAATCCAAATCCGATAAATCAATTTCAAAGCTTTGACGATAATCAAAATTTTCAAAATATTTTTGAACGGTAATAAAATCCTCTTTGCACAAATCAAAAACCTGTTTGCAGTCATCTGAATCATTTGCACTGAAAATAGAACTCAAAAGTTTATCTCTTATTGCCGTCTTGTTGTGAGTATTGAAATTAACTTCCTTTGTATTATCGTCATAAGATACTTTCAGTATGATATCAAAATTATATGGGTAAGTACCTTCATACATAATGTTCCGGTCTGATGTATTTTCGTTAAATTTCACTTCAATATTATAGTGACGGAATTCTTCTTCAATATCGGACTGAAGCGCATAAATTTTATCAGTCAGACTGTAGATGTTTTTATCATTCAGGTCAATGTCCGATAACTGATGTTTTTCTATTTCACTGTTTTTTATAACATCTTCAAAATTATCAAGAACATATCTCTGAGGAAATGGTACAACCTCTGCTTTTGGGTTTACACCTGTTTCTACTGCCACCAGCAGATTTTTCTGACTGTCGGGAGAAAAGTAGTATACATTTTCATCAGTCTGCTTGTATTGAAAATGAAATGCAACACCGTATTTTCTTTCAAGTTCATTTTTGATGTGCTGTTGATTGTCTGAATCTGTTAAAATCGGTATCACAACATATATCGCTAATAGTATGACTATTAAAAAAAGCAGGGCAGAAACAAACGCAAACAATCTGTCACGTTTTTGTTTTGGCGGCACGACATTCTGATATTTTACTATCATGATATTATCACTTCCTTACAACATTTCACTTACCATTGCACAACATTGTAGATCCAGAACAGGTACGGTGGCAGAGACAGGAACAGATTCACTCCCCAATACAGCAGTTTGTGATAGCCCTGCTTGTATCTGCCGAAAATCAGCGGCATTAAAATATTCAGCACAGCCGCTCCGCAAAATGTCATTAAAATTCCCATTGACACCGAACTCCAGTCATCTCCTGAAAAACTGACACTGTCAGAATTCAGGTAAATCACATAGCCGATGACATTTGACCAGCTGAAAAAAACGGCATACAACAGATTTACAGCGAAAGATAAAATATACGGCAGTTTTCTTGATTTATTCTCATTGTTTGATTCTTTCATTCTTTTTACCTCATTCTGATTCCGGGTCCCTGAATTTCGATTTCATAGCCGCTGCTGAGTCCTGCACGATAGTCCTCAACAGCTTTGCGGATGAAAAGAAGTGTCTTTTCTTCGCCGTTGTCTCTGAGTAATTTCAGAAGCTTTTCAAGGAGTGCCGCTGTTTCGGGGTGGATGATATAATGCGATTTGGATTTCATATAATAATTGTAAGCGTCAGCGTCGGTGTAATCCTTGCCTCTATAATTTTTGGAAGCGGCTACCCTGTCGCAGAACATCTCAACCACATACAAAAACGGCATTTTCATGCCGATCATGGCATGACCTTCTTGTAGCCCGTAATCGATCCAGTATTCAAGATGATGTTTGTTGCGGCCTTTGTGGTGAAGCCACGCGCTGCTGTAGCCCTTATCCTCACGTTCGGCATTATTCGGGCTGCGTGTGCCCTGATAGTATTTTGCACCGACAAATAATTCTGTGGGTGAATATTTTGACAGATCATGCAGCAAGCCCTGTTTATAAAGCCCCACTTTAAAGCAAAGCTCCATGACATATTTTTTGTGTCGGTTGATCGTTTTCAGATGTTCGGTAAGTCTCATAATGTTTAACTCCAATTCGATATGTTATTTCTATTATATTATCAAATCAGTAGAAAATCAATACCGGCGAGCCGCCGGACCCTATTTTGCGCTCAAGTTTATTAAAAACCATTACTTTGATTGCCGCACCTTGAGCTAATATGCCAACTATAATTACACTAAGAAGCCAATTAGCTGCAACTTTTTTACTAACCGTAAGTTCCATTCCGCTGCGTAATTGCCTGATAATACTTTACATAATAGCTTAATATAAATATTTGTGAATTTTGTACTGTTTGCTGACTGTTCTGTTGCAATTATGTTAAAAATATGGTAAATTATAATTAAGGATTCAGTAATCAGGAGTCAGGATTCAGGAAAAAGAGGATATCATTCCTCATTCCTAATTCCTCATTATTACATACAGGGGAGATGGGAAAATGACGACAGTGTATTTTGTGGTGCCTTGCTATAATGAAGAGGAAGTCCTGCCGGAAACGATCAAGCGGCTGACGATCAAGCTCGCAAAGCTCATCAGGGCAGGAAAGGCAAGCATTGACAGCAGAATGATCTTTGTGGATGACGGCAGCAAGGACAAAACATGGGAAATTATTGAACAGTTTCATCAGGAAAACAGGTTTGTCGGCGGTGTAAAGCTCAGCAGAAACCGCGGACATCAGAATGCACTTTTAGCAGGTCTGATGACGGCAAAGGAACAATGTGACTGTGCGATTTCTCTTGATGCCGATCTGCAGGACGATATTGAAGTGATCGATCAGTTTATTGATAAATTTAATGAGGGCTGTGAGGTTGTGTACGGTGTACGCAG
>CACYDD010000231.1 GCA_902773065.1 uncultured Ruminococcus sp.
ATTTCGGCTGTTTTTGCGGCATATTTCTTTTTAAGAACAATACCCTTATGCTGTTCGTTAAATTTGGTGGTTTTTAGAGGTTACCATTATATATTTCATACGGAACATATTCCGCATCAGAAAGCTGTATGATGGCTTTTGCCACATCCTTGACATTGACAAAATCCCGTACCTGTTCTCCTGCTGTCGTTCTGACCGTTTCACCCTGCATACAGCTTCTGATCACAGACGGTGCAAGCCTGCCCACCCCTTCGCCTTCGCCAAATACACCAAAGGGTCTGACTGTTATCAAGGGTACATGATGTTTCTTTGCATAGGCTGTCATCAGATTAACGGAAGCATTTTTTGAAATAGCATACAATGATTCGGGTCTGCATTCCATATCCTCTGTCAATAAGACATCTCCGTGATCTCCATATTCAAAACATGAGCCAAAGTTGATGATCAGACCGCTGTGATTTCTTTTAGCAAAATCAACGATCCGACATCCCATTTTTATATTGATATCACAAAACAGATCAATATCATCAAAGTCTGCTCTTACTCCCACAGTTGCCAGATGAAAAATTTTATCAAATGCCGGATAGTCCTCTGCATTTTCTCTCATCTGTTCCCAATCATCAACAATTTTTATTTTATTGCTGATGTTTAAAAGCTTTTCTCTGCCGTCATGGTCTCCTTTTTCTATCAAAGCATATACCTGAGCATCATTTTCCGCAAGAAAGGATACCATCTTGCTTCCGATAAAACCCGCAGCACCGGTCACAAGTACATTCATTGTAAAATCTCCCTACATCTTCAAAAATTCATTGATCTGCCGATCCATACATTCTCTTACATTTCCGCCGTCAAGCCAGTTTTTGCTCCATTCCACAACTTTTTCAATCGCCTTATCAAGATCCCAGCTCGGCTGCCAGCCGAATGTCGATTTCAGCTTAGAACAATCGAGCTTCAGAAAATTCGCTTCATGTGGACCGCCGTCATAACGATTGATCCATTTGATATCATTACCCCAATGCTTTACAAACAAGTCAACAAGTGCCCCTGTCTGAAAGCAATCCCTGTCATCCGGTCCAACATTATAATAACCGGCATACTGAATATCTTCATATTGTTTTGCCGCGATCATCAGATAGGCATAAAGCGGCTCCAATACATGCTGATACGGTCTTGTTGAAAATAGAAATACGCCTTTACAACGTATTCATTAATATACAATATAAGCGGTTTTGTCAAGCAAGCGGCTGTTTCATATCGTAAAACAAATAAAACATACAGAAAAAAATTTGTCGATTATCACAATAAAAATCCTCAGAGACAAGCCACCTTGACTTTGAAATGGGAAGGTGTTATACTCGTTTTGTAAGAAGGGAGTTGTTATGATGCAGATTTCAAGCAGATTTACTATAGCAGTACATATTTTCACCTGCATTGAGACCTTTAAGGATCAGTATAAAATGACAAGCGATTTTCTTGCCTCCAGTATCAATGTCAATCCTGTTATCGTCAGAAAACTCCTCGGTCAGCTGAAAGAGGCAGGTCTGATTGAAGTCCGGCGAGGTTCGGGAGGGGCAAGCCTTGCCCGACCGGCAGATGAGATCACGCTGCTGGATATTTATCGTGCCGTTGAATGCGTTGGTCACGGAGAACTGTTCCATTTTCATGAAAATCCCAATCAGCAATGTCCCGTTGGCAGAAATATTCACTCTTCCCTTGACAGCAGACTTGATAAAATTCAGTCCGCTATGGAAAATGAAATGCAGAATATCACCATAGCGGAAATCATTGACGATACAAAAGCGAAAATCGCCGAAGGTAACTGAGTTTTTGCACATTGAAAAAGATGTGCAAAAATTTTTTAAAAAAACTTGATGTAACTATTGACATTACAACAAAGATATGCTAATATATAGTTGTAACAAACAGAGTTACAACAAAAATTCAGATACATATTAACGGAGGTATTTATTATGAAAATCGCAGTAGTTTGTGCAAACGGAAAAGCAGGAAAACTGATCACTAAAGAGGCAGTTGAAAGAGGTTTTGATGTAACAGCAGTCATCAGAGGAGAAAACAAGACCACAGCAGAAAAAACAATCACTAAGGATCTTTTCGACCTGACAAAAGAGGATCTGGCAGGCTTCGATACTGTTGTGGATGCGTTCGGTGCATGGGCAGAAAAAGAGCTTCCCAAACACAGCACTTCACTGAAACACCTTTGTGACATCCTTTCCGGTACAGATACACGCCTTGTGATCGTGGGCGGTGCAGGAAGTCTTTATGTTAACCCCGAACATACTGTTCAGGTAATGGATGGTCCTGATTTCCCCGACATATTCAAACCGCTTGCCGCTGCTCAGGGTAAAGCACTTGCGGAACTTCGTGAGAGAAATGATGTGAATTGGACGTTTATCAGTCCGGCTGGTGATTTTCAGGCTGACGGCGAAAGAACCGGCGAATATATCCTTGCCGGCGAGGAACTCACCCTCAACGACAAGGGCGAAAGCATTATCAGCTATGCCGATTATGCCATCGCTCTTGTGGACGAGATCGAAAAAGGAAATCACATTCAGCAGAGAATCAGTGTTGTAAGGAAGTAATGTTTTTAGAAATACCCTGCGATTCTGTATCGCAGGGGTATGACTTTATCCGTACTGTTTTTTCAAAAAACGCTGAATTATTACAAGAGGTGAACGGATATGTTTTCAAGATTGACAACGCATTTTACAGAGGATTACACCACACAAATTGTCAGAATCAAAAATGAGATCAGCAATGCTGATGCGATCATCATCGGAGCAGGTACAGGGCTTTCTGCCTCGGCAGGCTTTACCTATTCCGGCGAAAGATTTGAAAAATACTTTTCTGATTTTGCCGCAAAATACGGGATCACCGATATGTATTCGGGCGGATTCTATCCGTTTCCGTCTCTTGAGGAATTCTGGGCATGGTGGAGCAGACATATCCTGATCAACCGCTATGAAAAAGCCCCGAAACCTGTTTATGATGATCTGTACCGTCTTATTAAAAACAGAAATTATTTTGTTCTGACAACCAATGTTGACCATCAGTTCCAGAAAGCAGGCTTTGACAAACAAAGACTGTTTTATACACAGGGAGATTATGGTCTGTTTCAATGCACAAAGCCTTGTCATGATAAAACCTATGATAATGAAGATATGGTACTGAAAATGGCAGCAGAACAAAAGGATATGAAGATTCCGTCGACTCTTGTTCCCCACTGCCCCGTCTGCGGTGTACCTATGACAATGAACCTTCGCAGTGACGATGCATTTGTTGAAGATGAAGGCTGGCACAAAGTAGCAAAACGATATAACGAATTTCTTGAAACTAATTGTGCCAAACGGATTTTGCTTCTTGAACTTGGTGTCGGAGCGAATACGCCTGTGATCATCAAATATCCTTTCTGGAAAATGACTGCCAAAAACCCTGATGCAACCTATGTCTGCATTAATTTCGGCGAAAGCTGCTGCCCGGCAGAGATCGAAAAGCAGTCGGTATGTATCAACAATGATATCGGAAAAGTGATCGATGATTTATTGAAATCATAAATTCACAAATTAAAAGAAATAACAGCACAGCTAACATCTGGTTAGTCGTGCTGTTATTGTTTGTTTGAAAATAAATGTATAAAAACTGTTTGATAATGAATTAAAATATGATATAATATGGGAAAGCATGAAAAGGGAATGATATCTGTGAATAGAGAAACAAAAATTGTAAAATTGAAACTTGATATTATCTTCAAGAGGATATTTGGCAATGAAAAGAATGAAGATATTATTGCGGCATTTGTTTCCGATTTGCTGGAAATACCACGCAGCAGTATCGGAAAAATTTATATTAACAATGTTGAATTAGTACCCGAATACCTTGATCAGAAATTCAGCAGATTAGACTTAAAAATGGAAATTGACGGAAGAATTGTTAATATCGAAATGCAGATCAACAAAGAACCTTTTTTCAATGACCGTACATTATTTTATTGGGCGAAAATATTCAGTGAAGAACTGAAAAACGGTGAAGAATACGGTGAATTGAAACAAACGATCTGTATCAATATCATCAATTTCAACCAGTTTGACTGTGCCGATTATCACTCATGTTTCAAAGTGATGGAATCAAATCGACATGAAGTTCTTTCAGAGAAATTCGCCATACATTTCTTTGAACTGAAGAAAATCAAAAATTCATCTAATCATAAACGAATGGAAGATTGGCTGAATCTTATCAACGCAGAAACGGAGGGTGATCTTATGGATATCCAGAACACAACAGCAATACCCGAGGTAAAGAAAACTATCGTTATGCTCAGAGAACTCAGTGCTGATGAAAAGGTACGTCAGCAAGTCTATTATCGAGAAAAACGCCTGCATGATGAAACAACTGCCCTGAACGGTGCAAGACGTGAGGGCATAGCTATAGGCAAAGAAGAAGGTAAAGCAGACATGATTAAACTTCTTATCCAACAAGGTCGGTCTATAAAAGAAATTGCGGAATTTTATAGAACAACCGAAGATGAGATCAATGCTATACTTGCACAAAATTGATGGTTACGAAGGAAAAACTTATGAATACGCAAAATACCCGAGGTAAAGAAAACTATCGTTATGCAAAGCATAGCTATAAACAAAGAAGAAGGTCGAGCAAAAGCAGAAATCAAAGGTATTGATTTAATGATTGAAAATATGCACCGATATGGTATGTCTGAAGAAGAAATCGAAAAAATCAGAAATGGAGGGTAAGTCTTCATAATTTAATGGAGAATCTTATGAAATTTTTTATACTATCTCCTGAAGTAGCAGGAGAGATAGGCGAAAATAGTATTCTTACTTATGAAAACGGAAGAATAAAAGATGTTATTTATTTAGACTATTGTTTCATGGGATGGCTCGGTGATGAATTATTATCCCAACACCCATGTTTTATTATTAC
>CACYDD010000232.1 GCA_902773065.1 uncultured Ruminococcus sp.
CAATTTCGGTGCGTGACCGCACAGGACAATTTCGGTGCGTGACCGCACAGGACAATTTCGGTGCGTGACCGCACAGGACAATTTCGCGCTCAAGTATATAGTAAACCATTATTCATTGCCGCGCCTTGAATAAAATCTGAAACGCGGCGATAAAGTGGAACATTGAAAAAACCGGAGCGCGAAATTGGGTCCGGCGGCCCGCCGGCGCGAATTGACGGCGGA
This sequence comes from uncultured Ruminococcus sp., assembly GCA_902773065.1. GTDB lineage: Bacteria > Bacillota > Clostridia > Oscillospirales > Acutalibacteraceae > UBA1213. The sequence continues at coordinate 223 of CACYDD010000232.1, forward strand.
GGCACTCCGTCAAAAACGGAAGTCTCTTTTGCCGCCGACTTTGATCTGTTCAAGATAATCGATTGCGCGCTGTCTGCGTTTTTCGTCGGGAACATTCAGAATTTCCCTTGCGATCAGTTCTTCACCGATTTTCACTGTTTCGGGAGAAGCATAGTCTGTCAGATATTCCTGCAATGTCATTAACGCATTCGGGTGACAGCAGTTCTGGATCTGCCCCACCTTGCAAAGAGCCATAAAGCGGTCTCCGGTACGTCCTTCACGGTAACAGGCTGTACAGAAAGAAGGAATAAAGCCCTTTTCCATCAGCCACCTTACCACCTCGTCCAGTGTGCGCTGGTCGGAAACATCAAACTGCTCAGTATCATGCGGTCTTTCATCAGGAGAATAGCCGGCATAACCGCCAACGGAGGTTCTGGAAGCACCTGAGATCTGGGATACACCGAGATTCATCACCTTGTCACGACAGGCTTCACTTTCACGGGTCGAAATGATCATACCTGTATACGGAACGGCGATCCTGATACAGGCAATGATTTTTGCAAAGGTATCGTCATCAATACCATTGTCAAAAACAGACGGGTCAATATCAGACGCACGTTTGATTCTGGGAATACTGATCGTATGAGGACCTACACCATGCACTGCTTCAAGGTGTTCAGCGTGCATAAGGATTCCGGCAAATTCATATTTATACATTTCCAGACCGAAAAGAACACCAAGTCCGACATCATCAATGCCGCCCTCCATAGCTCTGTCCATTGCCTCTGTGTGATAAGCATAATTATGCTTCGGTCCTGCCGGATGAAGTTTTTCATAGCTTTCTTTGTGGTAGGTTTCCTGGAAAAGGATATAAGTGCCGATAGCGGCATCCTTGAGTTTGCGGTAATTTTCAACAGTAGTAGCTGCAATATTGACATTCACACGGCGGATCGCACCGTTTTTATGCTTGATGGAATAGATCGTTTTGATACATTCCAGAACATAATCGATCGGATTGTTGATCGGGTCTTCCCCACATTCAATAGCAAGACGCTTGTGACCCATATCCTGCAAAGCAATGACCTCATCACGCACTTCTTCCTGAGTAAGTTTTTTTCTCGGTATTTCATGGTTCTGATAGTGATAAGGACAGTATACGCATTTATTCACACAGTAATTGGATAAATAAAGCGGTGCAAACATCACGATTCTGTTGCCGTAGAAAGCTTCCTTGATCTCCTTGGCAAGGTCATACATTTTCTCATTCAGCTCAGGAATCTCACAGGCAAGAAGAACACTTGCTTCTCTGTGTGAAAGTCCTGCACACTCCACACCTCTTCCCGTTTTTCGCGGTTTTGCTTTTTCAAGAATTTCTTCGATAAGCTCACGGTTGTTTTTGTTTTTCTCGGCATAGTCCAGTGTTTCGAGAATTTCCTCATGGCTGATAAATTCTTCAGCCTTCAATGATTTCGGATCGTACATAATAAAATCCCCCTGAAATTAAATTTTTTGATTATTATCTTTGAAGATATATTTTGAGTAGGCTGTTTTTGTACTGACGCCTTTCAGTTTTCCGAGCTTGCCGGATAGTGTGGAAATAACATCCTGGGGCGAATCGATCACAACACTGATCACGGATATCCCCCTTTGTTTATAAGGAATTCCCATTCGCCCGACAATATAGCCGCTGCATTTGCTGAGCAGCCGGTTTACCTCCTCAACAGAATCCGAATTTTCAAGAATGATGCTGATCACAGCAACACGGCTTTCCATGATTATCAGTCCCCCCAAAAACAAAAAACTGTGCAAAAAGGCACAGTTACACTTTAATAATGTATCAGAGCCTTTCACCTCAATCAGATTTCGGTGTCAGTATCTTACCAGACCATTATACAACAATCTGACAGATTTTTCAACCCTGAATTATATAATTTTATTGAAAATTAACCAAATTTACGCTGATATGCCAACTATCATTTTACACTAAGATTATTATTTTATTGGAATTCAAAATATGATTCAAACCTATCTGAAAAGCCAAAGAGGTCAGTAATAATGACTTCTCTTTGGCTTTTGATATCAATTACAATTTGCAGCTGAATCCTCAATTCATACCAGCTTTTTGTATTCCTCGTCAGTCACAGGTTCACACCACTCATTGCTTGTTTCTTCGCCCTGAACTTCAACAGCAAGATGAGAAAACCACGAATCGGGTGCAGCACCGTGCCAGTGCTTTACATTGGCAGGAATATTGATCACAGTACCGGGCAGCATTTCCACTGGATCTTTGCCCTCTTCCTGATAATATCCTCTTCCGCCGACACAGATCAGCATCTGACCTCCGCCGCTTTTCGCATGGTGAATATGCCAGTTGTTGCGGCAGCCGGGTTCAAAGGTAACATTGAAAACCGACACCTGTTCAGTCGAAATCGGAGCAAGATAACTTTGACCGATAAAATACTGTGCAAATGCGTCATTTTTCTGTCCGATCGGGAAGAAAATCGTATTCTGATAGCGTTCCTTTTCGCTGTTTGCCGGTTCTGTTTCGTTCCAGATCTCCTTTGCCAGACGAAATACCGCCCAGCCCTTCGGCCAGCCGACATACATTGTTGCATGAGTGATAACAGCAGCAATTTCTTCCTTTGTCACACCATGATTCTTTGCATTTGTAAGATGATATCCGAGAAACGCGTCCGTGATTCCCGACGCCATCAATGATACTACTGTGATAATACATTTTGTTTTGGTGTCGATCGCATTTTCGTTCCAGACCTCACCGAAAAGCACATCGTCATTCAGATGTGCAAACATCGGAGCAAATTCACCGAGCTGCTCCCTGCCTGCTGTTTGTTTGATTTTTTCTGCCATTTGTGTTTCCTCCTGTAGATTTTATTTTATGGAAAAAATACGCCCTTGATAAAAATTTCAAGTCCGATCAGAATGAGGAGCGTTCCGCCGAGAATGGAGGCTTTGCCTGCCAGACGTGTGCCGAATTTTTTTCCGATGGAAAGTCCGGCAATACAGACACCGGATGTGACAATACCGATGATCAGCGATTCGACCAGAGCAGCCGGCAAGGAATATTCCGCTATAGTAAATCCTACCGACAGTGCGTCGATGGATGTAGCAACTCCCTGAAGCATAAGTCCCCAGAAGCCTACTGCCACTGCTTCGCCTGTTCCCTCTTTATTTCTGATACCCTCGATCAGCATTTTACCGCCGATACATAAAAGCAGTGTCAGGGCGATCCACGGAATACAGACCTGAAATGCCGTAAAAAATGAGGCGATCGTATGAATACAGACCCAGCCGATCAGCGGCATAATGATCTGAAAAAAGCCGAATGTTCCTGCGATCAGAGACATTCTGCCTGCTTTCATTTTCGGTTCAGCAAGACCGTTGGCAAGCGAAACCGAAAACGCATCCATTGCCAGCCCCACTCCGAATAATATACTGTTTAAAAAGAAAAATATATCCAACTCCATAACTAAAACATCTCCGTTTTTAATATCCGGCTTCTCTGAAAAACGGAACACCAACACAGCTGCCGTGAAAGAGGTTTTTCAGAGATTCCATCTGATAACTATTTCAATAACATCCGTCATATGTTCGTTGATTGCTTCATCAAGTTCCATCACCTTAAAAAATTTCCCCAATCAATAAAGTAACGCTTTTATTATATATCATCTGATATTTCATTTCAATACTACACTATTGCATTTTTGACATAAAACAGATAAATTACTCATGCGATTCATTACGCATTAATTCAGTATCCTTTTTCAGCAAGTTCATGAATCAGTGCGGTGTAGAAATCAACAATGTCGGAGATACCATCGCCCTGCTTTTTGGTGAAGCGGAAACGGCGCATATCAACTTCATCGCAGTGGGAGATTCCGCGGTTGGAATTGCTTGTGTAGACACCCCTGAAATTTGCCCACTGCACAGCACGGGGCGCAAGTAAGCCGTCATTTTCGCCTTCAAATATTTTGACAACAAAATGAGGAAACCACAGCATGATATCACTGAAAGCCGTTTTAAAGGTAAAGGCAAAGCTCTGGTAATAGATTCCTTCTGCATCGGGATTTTCCTGATTGAATTTTCGGGCGTGTTCTGTGGTCAGAGACTGAAAAACACGATAAGCATTAGGTTTTTTGTCGCCGCAGAGTCTCAGCCACAGATCAGAGCACCCTCCGATCAGGCGGATCAGCGGCTGAGGGAAACGCATCAACCTGTCAACGGTCAGCGAGCCGTTGTGCGGTGTGCTGATCGTGGAAACGGAAGCAATGTATTGCTCCATTCCCAGATGCGAGATTGCATATCGTATATCAAGACCGCCCTTTGAATGGGCGATCACATTGAATTTTTGTATTCCGTGTTCCCTTGCTGTTGCTTTTATTTTCTCCGCAAGATATACTGCATTATCCTCAACAGTTCCGTTGCTGTCCTGCCCTCCGAAAAAAACTGTACATCCCTCACGTTCCAGTGCTTTGGGTATCCGTCCCCAGTATCCGATATGTTTGCTGTCACGAAACCCCATTCCATGCACCATCAATACAGGATATTTTAAATTTGTCACAATATTCACACCCCCTTTATCAATGTACATTGCACATTGCTATTATACTTCATATTTTGACAGAAAACAACAAAAAATGAATTTGAATGAAAGAAAGGAAATTCCTTCATCAACCAACAAATTTTAACAGAAAAAGAATAAAATTGAAATAAAAATATCAAATTTATTGTTTTGGAATGGTTGAATTCAGGAATTTAAAAATATTTTTTGCAAGTTTTCAAAAAAAACTTGCAATTTCGACATAATAGTGTTATAATAGCAATGTTGCATAAATACAGAGAATATTTGTGTGTCTGTGTGCATTGAATTTCGGCATAAGGATTTGATGGTACAGCTGTTTTTGCAGGAAATTGAATCAATGTTTCATTTGAAGTTTTCCTGAAACAATCCTGCATAAACATCAATATTTTCTGTCAAAGCAAAAGGAAAGATGATCAGAATACAGCAAAGCTGTAGAACGAAAGGGTGATTCATTATGCAGAAAGTAGAGAAAAAAGCCTGTCATGGGCTGTATTCCCCGAAGTTTCAGCATGATAACTGCGGTATCGGTGCAGTTGTCAATATCGGCGGCGTGAAAACACACGAAACCGTTGAAAATGCTCTTACAATCGTAGAAACCTTGGAACACAGAGCAGGTAAGGATGCCGAAGGCAAAACAGGTGACGGTGTCGGTATTCTTCTTCAGATCTCACACAAATTTTTTAAAAAAGCAGCAAAAACCGATCTCGGTATTACACTTACTTCTGAAAGAGATTATGCCGTGGGTATGTTTTTCTTCCCGCAGAATGAACTGGCAAGAAACCAGGCAAAAAAAATGTTCGAAATCATCGCATCAAAAGAAGGACTGGAGGTTCTCGGCTGGAGAAATGTTCCGTCAAGACCTGAAGTTCTCGGTCAGAGAGCCGTTGAATGTATGCCTGCAATCATCCAGTGCTTTATCAAACGTCCTGCCGATGTGAAGAAAGGGCTGGATTTTGACAGACGGCTGTATGTTGCAAGACGTGTTTTTGAGCAGTCCAACGAGGATACTTATGTTGTTTCGCTTTCGAGCAGAACGATCGTTTATAAAGGTATGTTCCTTGTGGGCGACCTGAGAAACTTCTTCATCGATTTGCAGGATCCCGATTATGAATCGGCGATCGCTATGGTACATTCAAGATTCTCGACCAATACAAACCCGAGCTGGCAGAGAGCGCATCCGAACCGTATGATCGTTCATAACGGCGAGATCAATACCATCCGAGGTAATGCCGATAAAATGCTTGCCCGTGAAGAAAACATGAAATCAGAGCATCTGAAAGGCAACCTCGACAAGGTAACGCCTGTTGTCAACACAGAAGGTTCTGACTCCGCTATGCTTGACAATACTCTTGAATTCCTTGTCATGAGCGGAATGGATCTTCCCCATGCCGTGATGATCACAATTCCCGAACCGTGGGAAAACAACAAGGCAATGAGCCAGAAGAAAAGAGATTTCTATCAGTATTACGCTACCACGATTGAACCATGGGACGGACCTGCTTCCATTCTGTTCTCTGACGGTGACATTATGGGTGCCGTCCTTGACAGAAACGGTCTGCGTCCTTCCAGATATTATATTACAGATGACAATAATCTGATCCTTTCATCTGAAGTCGGTGCACTTCCTGTTCCTCCTGAAAAAATTGTCAAAAAGGACAGACTGCGCCCCGGTAAAATGCTTCTTGTCGATACAGTGAAAGGCGTATTGATTGATGATGAGGAACTGAAAGAATATTATGCAAGCAGACAGCCGTACGGTGAATGGCTTGACAGCAATCTCGTCAATCTGAAAGATCTTAAGATTCCGAACATTAAGGTGGAAGAACACGACAAGGACAGCAGAAAGCGTCTGCAAAAAGCATTTGGCTATACCTATGAAGAGATCATGACAGGAATTCTTCCTATGGCGAAAAATTCCTCCGAAGCAATTCGTGCAATGGGTGCGGACAGTCCGCTGGCTGTTCTTTCCAAAGAACCTCAGCCGCTTTTCAATTATTTCAAACAGCTTTTTGCACAGGTCACCAATCCCCCGATCGATGCGATCCGTGAGGAGATCGTTACTGCAAGCAGTGTATTTATCGGCTGTGCAGGAAATATTCTGGAAGAAAAGCCTGAAAACTGCCGTGTTATGAAAGTCCACAATCCGATCCTTACTTCTACGGATATCCTGAAAATCAAAAACTTCAACAAGCCCGGCTTCAAATCAGCCGTGATCCCGATTCTTTATTATAAAAACACAAGACTTTCCAAAGCAATCAACAGACTGTTCATTGAAGCAGACAAAGCTTATAACGAGGGTGCGAATATCCTGATCCTCTCTGACAGAGGGGTTGACGAAAACCATCTGGCAATTCCGTCACTTCTTGCTGTTTCGGCTCTGCACCAGCATCTTGTCGCAACAAAGAGAAGAACCTCCCTTGCTGTTGTTCTTGAAAGCGGTGAACCGAGAGAAGTACACCATTTTGCGACACTTCTCGGCTACGGTGCTTCTGCGGTCAATCCCTATCTTGCACAGGAAACCATTCATGAACTGATCAATGAAAACCTGCTTGACAAGGATTATTATGCTGCTGTTGCGGATTATAACAATGCCATTCTTCACGGTATCATTAAAATCGCTTCCAAGATGGGTATTTCTACTATCCGTTCCTATCAGGGTTCACAGATTTTTGAAGCGATCGGTATCGGTTCTGATGTTATCGATAAATACTTCACCGGTACTGTCAGCAGAATCGGCGGTATCACACTGAAGGATATTGAAAACAATGTTGATAAGCTTCACACCGCTGCATTTGACCCTCTTGGTCTCGGCACGGACAACGAAATTGAAGCAAGAGGCAGCCATAAATTCAGAAGCGGCAAGGAAGAGCATCTTTATAATCCTATGTCCATCTACCTTCTCCAGAAGGCAACAAAAACAGGGGATTATGAAGTATTCAAGCAGTACACAAAGCTGATCTCAGAAGATCTTGACCCTGTCAATATCAGAGGTCTGATCGATTTCAATTATGCAGAAACACCCGTTCCGCTGGAACAGGTAGAGAGTGCCGCAAGCATTGTAAAGCGTTTCAAGACAGGTGCAATGTCCTACGGTTCGATCTCTCAGGAGGCACATGAGGCACTGGCTCTTGCTATGAACAAACTTCATGGTAAATCCAACTCCGGTGAAGGCGGCGAAAGTCCTGAAAGAATTGAAACCAAGGGAACAAAAAATGACCGCTGCTCTGCGATCAAGCAGGTTGCATCGGGACGTTTCGGTGTTACTTCGGGATATCTCAATTCCGCAAGAGAGATCCAGATCAAAATGGCACAGGGTGCAAAACCCGGTGAAGGCGGACATCTGCCCGGCGCAAAGGTATATCCGTGGATCGCAAAGACAAGACATTCCACCCCGGGTGTATCACTGATCTCCCCTCCCCCGCACCATGATATTTATTCGATCGAGGATCTTGCACAGCTGATCTACGACCTGAAAAACGCCAACAAGAATGCAAGAATTTCCGTTAAGCTCGTTTCGGAATGCGGTGTCGGCACAGTTGCAGCAGGTGTTGCCAAAGCAGGTGCAGAATGTATTCTGATCTCAGGCTGTGACGGCGGAACAGGTGCTGCTCCCGGAAACTCGATCTATAATGCCGGTCTGCCGTGGGAGCTTGGTCTGGCAGAAGCACACCAGACACTCATTCAGAACGGTCTGAGAAACAAAGTTGTGATCGAAACAGACGGTAAGCTGATGACAGGCCGTGATGTTGCGGTTGCCGCGATTCTTGGTGCAGAGGAATTCGGTTTTGCTACTGCTCCGCTGATTACACTCGGCTGTGCTATGATGAGAGTCTGCAACCTTGATACCTGCCCGTTCGGTGTTGCAACACAGAACCCCGAACTGAGAAAGAAATTCCCGGGCAAACCCGAATATGTTGTCAATTTTATGATGTTTATCGCAGAAGAACTGAGAGAATATATGTCAAAGCTCGGTGTGAAAACACTGGATGAGCTTGTTGGTAGAGTGGATCTTCTCAAGAGAAAGGACGGCATTGACGGTAAGGCAGCATTTGTTGACCTGACCAATATTCTCGGCGTGGATTTCTCGGACGAGAAAATCAAGTATGATAAAAAGAATCCTTACGACTTCAAGCTGAATGAAACACTTGATGAAAAGGTACTGATGAAACAGCTTTTGGCATCATTAAGAAAGAAGCAGAAGAAAACAATTACAGTGGACGTTAAAAATACAGACCGTTCCTTCGGTACAATGTTCGGTTCGGAAATTACCAAGCTGTATAACGGCGATATTGATGAGGACAGCTACATCGTAAAATGTAACGGTTCGGGCGGTCAGAGCTTCGGTGCATTTATCCCAAAAGGTCTGCGTCTGGAACTGAACGGCGATTCCAATGACTATTTCGGAAAAGGTCTTTCCGGCGGTAAGCTGGTGGTTTATCCGCCGCAGGGCAGCAAATTTGAGGCAAGCGAAAATATCATTATCGGTAATGTTGCCCTTTACGGTGCAACAAGCGGTAAGGCATTCATCAACGGTGTGGCAGGCGAGCGTTTCTGTGTAAGAAACTCAGGTGCTTCCGCAGTTGTTGAGGGTGTGGGCGACCACGGCTGTGAATATATGACAGGCGGACGTGTTGCGGTTCTCGGCAAAACAGGCAAGAACTTTGCCGCTGGTATGTCGGGCGGTGTTGCCTATGTTCTCGATGAGGACAGAGACCTTTACACCAGACTGAACAAGGAAATGGTGGAATTCTCCGAACTCAGCGAAAAATACGATATTCTTGAACTCAAGACAATGATCGAAGAACACGTTGCTGCAACAGGTTCTGAAAAGGGCAAAAAAATACTTGACAATTTCGAGGATTACATCCCGAAATTCAAGAAGATCATTCCGCACGATTACAAGAAAATGATGGCAGCGATCGCCTCCTTTGAAGAAAAGGGACTTTCCGCTGAACAGGCACAGATAGAAGCATTCTATAAGATCGTCAAGCACAAATAAGGAGGGGATCAAAATGGGAAAACCAACAGGATTTATGGAATATGAAAGAAACGAATTTGATGCGGATTCGGTTTCCGAAAGAATAAAACATTTTAACGAATTCCACACTCCCCTCTCTGACGATAAACAGCGTCAGCAGGCGGCAAGATGTATGGAATGCGGCGTACCGTTCTGTCAGTCGGGCATGATTCTTTGCGGCATGATGACAGGCTGTCCGCTGAACAACCTGATACCCGAATGGAACGACCTTGTTTACAAGGGCTGCTGGGAACAGGCATATGAACGTCTTAGAAAAACAAACAATTTCCCCGAGTTTACCTCGAGGGTATGTCCCGCACTTTGCGAAAAGGCTTGTATCTGCGGAGTTCACGATTCGCCTGTGACGGTCAGGGATAATGAGCGTTCCATAATCGAGTACGGCTTTGAACAAGGGCTTATGC